>JAFIGI010000022.1 GCA_020831465.1 Chlamydiales bacterium | reverse complement strand
GCACGATCAGACAGCGATGCTCGAGACTAGTCAGAAAAGCATTATCTTTTTCAAAGAAAATAGAGAATCATATAGGTGTAATAAAAATGTTCATCTCCGATTACAATAAGAATTTGAAATCACTACATGTTTAGGGCTACCAAATTTTGATAAATTAAACACTATAAAACCAAAAAATTTAATAATTTATTTACAATAAGTTGTCCGCACAAAACTCAATCTGACTGGGGAAGCTGATTATTATAACTTTCAAGCCATTTGTCTACATCCTCTTATTTAAGGAAAAAGAACCTTATTCAAGGGAAATTTTTTTCCTTTTTGGGAGAAGATCGTCGAGACCGAGAAGAGAGGCCGAGAGAAAGAGGAGGCCACTGAAAGAAAGAGCGAGGGTCGTAAAGATAAGAAGTTGGCGCGGAAGGCTGCGAGAGAAAGGGGCGAGCGGATGGCTGAGAAGAAGGGTCCAGGTGTTGTCCTCAAAAAGAATGTGACCGAGCAATGCGGTCGAAAAAGCGGCTACAGCCGAACAAGCGGTTACTTTGAGCAGCCTCTCCCCTAAACCCTGGAGATCGAGCTCCCCATCTCGATACAAAACGGCGGCAAGCAGGGCGCCGTTGAGACAAGCCGATAGGGTCGTCGCAACCGCAATGCTAATCGCCCCCATCCGAAAGACAAAGACGAAAAGCGCGTTTAGGGCGATGTTCAGCCCGACAGTTGAGAGGGAAAGAAGGGTCGGAATCCGGTACTCTTTGCGCGCGTAAAAAGCGGCCGCCAAAATAAGAACGGCCGTCATCGGAAAAAGCCCGGCGCCGTATGCCCAAAGGCAAAGAGTAGTTTCGCGTGTTGCCGACGAATTGAACGCTCCGTGCCCATAAACGAGATTGGTTCCGGAAAACCCTAGGACCAAGATCGCTGCCGAGGCGGGTAGCATCAACGTCAAGGTCTTTTTGAGCGCAAAATTCAAAAAATGACGGTATTGCGCCCGGTTTTGGTTCTCGATGGCGCGGCTGATAGGTGGAAGGAGCGCACCCGTAAGTCCGACTCCGAAGAGAGCGAGGGGAAGCTGCTGAATGCGGATCGCATACCAGAGAAAAGCGGGGCCTTGCGCGTCGGCCGCGCGGGCGAAAAGGGCGTCGAGCGCGCTGTTAATCTGCGTAGCGGCAACACCGATCATCCCCAACAAAAAAGGGCGGATGATGAGAAGGATTTCGCGTCCCGAAAAGCCGCTCTGCTGCCACCAATCTTTGCCGAGGCCGTTAGCAAGATAGCGGTAGACGCGCGGGAGGGTGACGACCCACTGAAGGGCGAAGGCGAAGACAATGATCATTGCGAGGTAGTGCAACGCCTCGGTGGGAGCTCTACGCCAGAGAAAAGCAAGAGCGACGATCCAGACGAGATTGAGAAAAGAGGGGGCAACGCTGGGCAGAAAATAGGAACGTTCGCAATTGAGCAGAGAAGAGTTGAGCGCGTAGAGCGAGATAAAGACAAGAGCCGGGAGCATCAGCATGGTCAAGGAGATGACATCACGGTTGGCTAGGCTCATCTCTTTAAAGAGAAGAACCCCTCCTAATATCCCTTCAAGAAGGAGAATGAGAAAGAGTAAAATTAGGGTAACTCCTGTCGAGAGGTCGTAAAAAAAACGGGCTCCCTTTTTCGGATCTCTTTTGCGCAGCGACTCGAAATGAGGGATGAACGCCGCGTTAAGCGCTCCTTCGCCGAAGAGGCGGCGCAAGAGGTGTGCAAAGCGGAATGCCATCCAGAAGGCGGCGACGGCAGGGATGGTGCCAAAAGCGGCGGCCATGGCGATTTCCCGCGCAAGACCGGTCAACCTGCTGATCATCGTGCCCGAAAAAAACCGTTTAGCCGAAAGAGTTATGGTCTCGGAAGAGTCTTGAATCATGTCGCGCAATCGTGTAAGATTTTTTCCATTTTGGAGAGGTTAACTATGCCACGCCGCACACCGGCCGATCAACTGTTAATTGGGGCGCACACCTCCGCTGCCGGCGGGGCGCACAATGCGCTTATCGAGGGTAATTCCATTGGTGCGACCACCGTCCAGCTCTTTACGGCAAACCAAAGGCAATGGAGGGGAAAACCGCTTACCAACCAGGGGATTGAACAATTCAGAGAGACGATGGGGGCGACAGGCTTGCGCGCAATCATGAGCCATGCGAGCTATTTGATCAATCTCGGCTCCCCTAACGAGGAAAACCGGCAGAAGAGCATCAAGGCTTTCTATGAAGAGGTTGAGCGGTGCCGCGCCTTGGGAATCGCCTATATGAATTTTCACCCTGGAGCGGCTCTAGATGATTCGCGCGAGGCATGCCTCGACAGAATTGTCGAAGGGATGCTCGAGGTAGAGGATATATGCACAAGCGACGGAACGCGCCTTCTTCTTGAAACGACCGCCGGTCAGGGTTCGACCGTCGGAGCGACTTTCGAAGAGCTCGCCTATATCCTCGACAAGACAAAAGAGCGTTTGCCGGTCGGCGTCTGCATCGACACCTGCCATATTTTCGTTGCGGGCTATGATATCCGGACGTCCGATGGCTGGCAAAAGACCTTGAAGTCTTTCGATAAAATCATCGGCCTTGAGCATCTTCACGCTTTCCATCTAAACGACTCCTTAAAGGGATTCAACTCGAGACGCGACCGGCATGCCCCTCTAGGTGAAGGGGAGATTGGCTTGGAGAGTTTTAAATTTCTCATGAGATCTGAATTAACCCGAGAGGTGCCCAAATATATGGAAACCCCCGGAGGCCCCCCCCTGTGGGAGAAGGAAATCTCGATGCTGCGCGAATTTGCAAGGGGAAAGTAATGCGTACAAAAATCCGCAAGATTAAAGAAGATAAAAATTTTGTTGGGCAGGAGGTAATCGTCAAAGGGTGGGTGCGCACCGTGCGGCAGCAGAAGAGCTTTGCCTTTATCGAGATGAACGACGGCTCAACGCTCTCAAACCTTCAAGTGATCGCTGAGACGTTGCCCCACGGCACCTCGACCGGCGCTTCGCTTACCGTCAAAGGAAGAGTCGCAGAGAGTCCGGGCGCCAAACAAAGCGTTGAAATCCACGCTTCCGAAATCGAGATTCTTGGAGAGAGCGACGCCGAAAGCTATCCTCTCCAAAAAAAGCGCCATTCGTTCGAATTTTTACGCTCGATCGCCCACCTGCGCCCCCGCACCAATACAATCGGTGCCGTTACGCGCGTTCGCAATACACTTGCCTATGCAACGCACCGTTTCTTCCAAGATTTAGGCTTCCTCTATCTGCATACGCCGATCATCACCCTCTCCGATTGCGAGGGGGCCGGAAAGCTCTTTCAGGTGACCACCCTTGATAAAGCCAATCCCCCGCGCAACGAATTGGGAGAGGTCGACCATAGCCAAGACTTTTTCGGTAAAGAGGCCTATCTGACCGTTTCAGGGCAGCTCAACGGCGAAATCTACGCCTGCGCTCTTTCCGACATCTACACCTTCGGCCCGACATTCCGCGCCGAAAATTCGCACACCTCGCGCCACCTCGCCGAATTCTGGATGATCGAGCCTGAAATGGCCTTTGCCGACATCTACGATGATATGGACCTTGCCGAAACGTATTTGAAAACGATCTTCAAGGAGGTCATTGAAAAGAATCCGGAAGATATGGAGCTTTTCGATAAATTTATCTGCAAAGGCGCGATCGGCAGGATTCAAGAGATCATCGAGAAGTCCTTCGAGCGGATTACTTACACAGACGCGGTCGACATCCTCCAAAAAAGCGGGAAAAGCTTTGAATTTCCGATCACATGGGGATGCGATCTGCAGTCGGAGCATGAGCGTTATTTATGCGAAGAGCATTTCAAACGGCCGATCATCGTGCGCGACTACCCTGCCGCAATCAAGTCCTTTTACATGCGCGACAACGATGACGGGAAAACGGTCGCCGCGATGGATCTGCTTGTCCCCGGCGTCGGGGAGATCATCGGCGGAAGCCAGCGGGAAGAGAGGCTCGATCTTCTCGAGGCGAAGATGGGCCAAAACGACCTCAACAAACGCGACTACTGGTGGTATTTGGAACTCAGAAAGTATGGTTCGGTCCCCCATGCCGGTTTCGGGGCGGGGTTTGAGCGGCTGGTGCAATTTGTCACCGGGATGGAGAACATCCGCGACGTGATCGCCTTCCCCCGCTATCCCGGACACGCCGAATTTTAGTTGGCCCTAAGAACAGATTTTAAAGCGAAACAGTAAGGTAGGCAGGCTCGCATAAATAACAATGTGATAAGAGTTAGAGAGGGTGCTAAAATCCCGGCCCAAGCGATTTGGACGCCTGAATAAAGGCCCCCTAAAGCGAGTGCGCCTGCCATGATAGCCCAAAAAGCTTGAAAAGCAGGTACGAATAGAGCAATGCTTCTCTCTTTCAATTTGCCTGAGCCTAATTCTATACCTAGTTTCACATAAAAGAAGAGAATACCATAATTAGGGCGTGTCGTCAATTGAAAAATTGATTGAATTTCTCATGAATATTGCAGATGATTATCAGCCAAATTGGCTGGTATATGAGAAGATATGCACTGAGAGATGATCAATGGGAACGAATACGTGATCTTTTACCTG
>JAFIGI010000020.1 GCA_020831465.1 Chlamydiales bacterium | reverse complement strand
ATGCTTTGAATCATATGAACAAATTCTTGATTCTTGTTGCGAAGCGTGGAATTCGTTTACCGCAAGATCGGGAGCAGTACGCCAGTTATGCACAAGGGATTGGGCTAAAAATTAAAATTTATTTTTCCGAAATGGTATTAATAATATTTGATTATAATTAAATGCATATAAGGAGGAGAGTATGACACTAGTCAAAGTCCAACAGGTTCAAGAGACCAATGTAACGCAAGGCGATCAAACCAGCATTAATGCCGCTCATAAATATAGCGCTTTAAAGAATTTAGGGGCTGTTGCTGTAATAGCTACCGTCGTTTTTCTAATCATATTAACCGTTTTTATAGCAGCCTGCACAAAAGGATATACTGACATACCAAATCCTTCATACTTTAAAACTGTCTCAGCAGTCATATATGGCGGATTCGCCGCCCCTATCATACCGGGTTCAATTCTTTATTTCTTTTCGGCATACAAGAAACACCAAGAAGATCAGAAGCAATCGCTTACAGAATTAAAGTAAACTTAAGCTACTCAACGTAATTGTTAAAGATTCATAACCTGATTTTTGGGCTGTCTTCCTTGCACTCAGAGGAGTTTGCGCAGCAGATCTTATAGCAGAAGAGATACAAACAAAACTCTTGAAGGCGAGGGGGAAAAACTCAAAATTCAGATTCATCGCTACTCTTCTATCATAGCGCGCAAGCTCAAGTTAATCTGAATCAATATCTTACAAAATCCACACGAAAAAAAGTCTACAAAGAATAGATTAAAATAAAAATTTATCTTTTCTTTAAAAGATTCCTTAAATATTGTAAATTTTTTGTAAACGCACCTCTAAGAAAAAAGGAGTGAAAAATGTTGAAACGCTTCAGTCTCGCGATCTCTTTATTTGCCCTAATAGCCCTTCCACTAACGGCAGAAGAGCTAAACTCCAAAAAGTTTTATTGCTCTCCCGAACAGGTTGAACTGGGTGAAACGGTAATCCTAGTCCATCTGGATTGGAGCACGATCGAAATTGACAAACTACTTGTCGACCAGGGGGGAATCTATTTCAATGAAGATGCGATGCGGTGCTTTTACTGCAGACGGCCGATTAATCCGAAAAATACCTGCCAGTGTCCCGTAACTCATTAAACGGTTGCTACCGAAGCGCGCGCCATCCCAGAAAAAGAAGAGGGACGGCGCCTAAAAAATAAAAGTAGGCAAAACTTTGATTCCATTCGAGAGTGAGAACTCCATCAGAAGAAAACAAAAACAAAGTAAGTCCGAAAAGAAAGAATACCACGCCGGGTAAAAGAAGAAGAAGGGCGATCATCTCTCGCTTCGTCGTGATCGACAATTTCTCTTCCTCTTTCTTAGACTCCTCAGCTTCCTCCTTAAAGGACTGATTCCACTCATCCTCGCTGACAGTGAGTTCCTGATTAAAGACACACGCAAACGGGGGTTTGGGGATACTCTGATCTACAGGTGAGGAGTTCTGGAAAGGATTGGTAAATCCCTGGAAGAGATCTTTTTCCCCGCTTTGTTCCCGCGTTTGCGAAAGGTCGACGCCGCAGTAGGGGCACTGAGCCAGATGAATCGAGACGCTTCCGTCGCAATTCCAGCAAAGGCGTTTATCATTTTTCTTTGTCATGAGGTGCTACCTCGAGGCTGCCTATTCTTTTTAATCTTTACATAAGATGAAGGGAAAATCAAAGTTTTTTCAGTCCAGAAAAAAAATAAAGCGATACGCGATTTTTTTACTATCCAGGAGCGAGCAAGAGTAGGGGTAGCGCCGGGGGGTAACAAAAAACTCGCGAATGGTTGACACATAGGTTATACTCAATCAAAAAAACTGAGTTTAGATGGATAAGCAAATATTTGATTGTATCATCATAGGGAGCGGGCCTGGCGGTTATGTCGCGGCAATTAGGGCAGCGCAAAGAGGGCTAAAAACTGCTTTGATCGAAGAGCGTGAGTTGGGAGGCACCTGCCTAAACCGGGGCTGCATTCCCTCTAAAGCCTTGATTGCCAACGCTGATGTTCTGCGGAAAGTTCGAGAGGCGAATAAATTCGGCATTTCCGTCGATCATGTCTCGTTCGATTATGCCCAAATGAAAGAGCGGAAAGATTCGGTCGTAGCCGGAATCCGGAAGGGTCTTGAAGGGTTGATCGCCAGCAATAAAATCACCGTCTTCAATGGCTATGGAAGAATGATCTCGCCGCATGAAGTGGCAATAACGGGTAAAGATGAAGCGGTCATCGAAGGGAAAACAATTATCCTCGCAACAGGTTCCGAACCTCGACCTCTAGCGGCAGTACCTTTTGATTACAAGCGGATCCATGATTCAACCTCCCTTCTCAACATCACGGAACTCCCCAAGAGAATCGTCATCATCGGGGGCGGTGTGATCGGATGCGAGTTCGCCTGCCTGCACAACGCCTTCGACGTCGACGTTACGATACTTGAACTCCTTCCTCATATCCTTCCGACAGAAGGAAAAAACGTCCAGGAGACACTGACCGCCTCTTTCAAACGCCAGGGGATTAAAATCGAGACGAACGCTGTTGTGGAGCGTGTCGAACATAAAGAGAAAGGGGTCAATCTTCATCTGGCCGACGGACGTCTTTTCGAAGCCGACATCGTTCTTGTCTCGACGGGAAGAAAGTATAACACCGATGCGATCGGGCTGGAAAAAGCGGGGGTGATCGTCGAAGAGGACGGGTCGATTCGGACAGACGAAACATTGCGCACAAACATCCCCCACATTTTCGCGATCGGAGACATTACAGGTATGTGGATCTTGGCGCATGTCGCTTCCCATCAAGGGATGATCGCTGCAGACAATGCAGCAGGCCACACGAATCGGATAAACTACAACGCCGTTCCGGCAGTTATCTTTACAAACCCCGAAGTTGGAACGATCGGCATGACGCTCGAAGAGGCAATCGAGTCGGGCTACGACGCGACTATCGGTAAATTCCCTTTCCAGGCTCTTGGAAAATCGCAAGCGCTCATTCAAACGGAGGGTTTTGCCCAAATCGTAACGGAAAAAACGACGGGACAAATTCTCGGAGCGCAGGTGGTCGGCTACGGCGCCGCGACTCTTATCGCCGAAATGGCCGTTGCGATCGGCAGCGAGCTGACGATCCATTCGATTGGCGAAACTATACACGCCCACCCCACAATTGCTGAAGCATGGATGGAGGCTGCCTTTTTAGCGGATGAAATGCCGATACACCTACCACCTAAAGCGAAACGGTAATGGACGAGAGTCGATTTAAAAACACCCCTCATGTAAGCCGGCGGCGATTGAACGTCCTGCCGGACAACCCCGAAGGCAAAGAAGAGGGTAAAGCCGTCGGCCCGGGGCGTTTTCCCCCGTGGCTGCATCGAAAACTCCCAAAAGGTAATACGCTCTGGAAAACACAGGGAGTCCTCGCTGAAAAGCGTTTACCTACTGTGTGCGAAGAGGCGAAGTGTCCAAACTTATTGGAGTGCTGGTCGAAGAATACGGCGACTTTTCTGGCAATGGGAAGCGCCTGCACCCGGAATTGCGGTTTTTGCGACATCGATTTCGCTGCAAACCCGAAACCCTTGGAGCCCGATGAGCCCCTCCGCCTGGCTGAATCGGCTAAAGCACTCGGCTTGAAGCATGTGGTTGTCACAATGGTGGCTAGAGATGACCTTCCTGACGGTGGAGCCGCCCACATAGCAGCGATTATTCGCGCCTTAAGAGAAGTCATTCCCGAATCTTCCGTTGAAGTATTGACCTCCGATTTTTTTGGAAGCGAGGAGGCACTGCGCACAATATTAAATGAAAAGCCTGAGGTTTTTAACCACAATATCGAAACAGTCAGGGAGTTGACACCTCGCGTCCGCCACCGCGCCACATATGAACGCTCACTTAACCTCCTTCGGTCGGTAGGGGCGACGGCTCCCGGTTCTCTTGTGAAATCGGGATTAATGGTGGGACTCGGCGAAAGCGATTCCCAAGTGAAAGAGACGATTTGCGATCTCCGCGATGCAGGCTGTCAAATCATCACAATCGGACAATACCTACAGCCTAACCGCCAAAAACTCCGGGTTAAGCGTTTTGTAACGCCCGCCCAATTTGAAGAGTATGCCGCGTTTGGAAAAGAAATCGGAATCAAGCACATCTATTCGGGCCCGTTTGTGAGATCTAGCTATAACGCAGCATCTGTATTTGAAAGAGAAGAATTATGAATAATCGAGAAGGAAGAAAATCCTATCTATCTATTTTTGAAGAAATTTCTAAAGTGCGCGCCACTCCTGAAGGGCAGAACGGCCACCCCTATCCCGGTCTGAGTTCCGGGGAGAGTGAAGAAGAGGAGCCTGGCTATGAAGACGAGAGCTACGCGTTGACGGATGAGATCGATCACGAAGTTCTCATGCACCGCGACGCACATTTCGGAGGAGACTTCGATGTGATGCTCGCCTACTATCAAGAAGAAAGTGTCGGAATCCACCCCGACTTCGACATCGAACGGATCTCCTACCTATCAGAGGTTGAAAAACAGCTCGGGCAAGACCTTGCACCCCTCCTCCTGACGGGAGCTGAGGCTGAACAAGTGGCCCGTGCGCGGAGGGCATATGAAAAACTTAAGGAGATTTACGAGATAGAGGAAGATCAGGAAAAAAGCCCTTTTCCTCGATTGATTGCCGACTTAATTCTCTCAGAAAGCGAAGATCCTGAGGAAGAAATTAAAGCGGTTGTTTCCCATGGAACACGCCTCGTTCCCGAACTCTTGGAAATCGTCAAATCAGACGATGCATACAACCCCCTATTCCCGGGATACGGCTACGCTCCCTACCTCGCTATCGCCTGCCTTGGGAAGATCAAAGATCCTTCCTCTGTTATCCCCCTTTTCGAAACGTTAGGACGTGAGATGGTTTTCGACGAAGAGATCGTTTTAGAAGCGCTCGCTGAGATAGGAGAGCCGGCAAAGCGCTTCCTTCTCGACATCATTAAAGGGCGCCCGATTACGAAAGATACCATTAATGCCGCCTTTGCCCTCACTGTATTTGCAAACCAATCGGAAGTCGCCATCGCCTCTTTCGAACAACTCCAGGATCATGAGGTGCGCGAAAGACCTCTCTTAAGATCTTATTTTCTTTATAATTGCGAAGGAATTCAAGGGACTCCTTACGAAGAGGCTTTGTCAAAAATGGTCAACGACCCTGAACTTCCTTCCGATTTTCGAAAGGAAATCGAAGAGATGCTCCGTGAGTGGAAATGAGCTTCCTCCTAATGGCATCTTGTGATATCTTCACGGTTTAGCTCGATTTAAGAGGATTTGCGTGAGCAGTCGATTATTATTTTTAACTGCGGTTCTTCTCATTATCTGTGCGGGATGCGCGACACAAACAACGATTGTAAATAACATCCCCGAACGGGAAGCAAACGAAATCGTCGTGTTGCTGGCAAGCCATGGTATTCAAGCACAAAAAACAGAAGCCCCCGCAGCAGCCGGTCAAGAAGGTGGGATCTCCTACAACATTACTGTTCCTTCCAGCGAAATCACAGAGGCTCTTGCTATCCTCAACAGGGCAGGACTCCCAAGAATCCGTGGGAAGACTCTTATTGACCTATTTGGAACGACCGGACTTGTTCCCTCTGATTTTCAAGACCGGATCCGCTATCAGGAGGGGCTCTCCGAGCAACTTGCTATCACAATCCGCAAAATGGATGGAATCATCCATGCGAACGTGCAAATAACTTTCCCTAAAGAGGATGAGCCTGACAGAGGGCCTACAGCCTCGGTTTTTGTCAAACACCGCGGCATTTTGGATAATCCCAATAGCCTTACGATTACGAAAATCAAGCGTCTGGTGGCAAGCGCGGTCCCCGGATTGACCCCTGAAAACGTCACTGTGGTCACCGATCGTGCCCTCTATGCCGATATCACACTTGAACCTACACCTCACATGGAAGAGTTGCGTGATTTTGTCTCGATTTGGACGGTTGTTGTAGCTAAAGAGTCTGCTAACCGTTTCCGCTTGATATTCTACGCTTTCATTATCGTTCTCTTCCTTCTTGCCTGCTTTCTGGCATGGTTGATCTGGAAATTTTGGCCGGTGATTGAGAGAAAAGGAGGTTTTTTCACACTCTTCCACCCCCATCAATACGAACCCGGCATCTCTATGGAAAGCGAGGAAGAGGAGAAAGGAGGAGGAGGTGAGGGTTGAAACTCCAAGAAAAAGCTATCCTATGCGCCCTGCTGGCACGTTCTTCAGCAGGAGATCGTCTTTCCCACTATCTACCGGAGAGATTAGCCAACGAAGTCAAGAGCTCTCCTTTACCAACAACGCGCGATTTCTCGAAACTCCTCTCACAAAAAAAGTGGGTTGAAACCATTCATTTTTCTTGGTTCTATGAGCCCCTTAAACCGCTCAAGCCCGAAACAACGCAGCTTTTTCTCTCTCTTCTGCCCCAAAAAAAAGCGGCCGAAGTTGGAAAGATGCTCTCTCTTCCCCTTAAAAAAGTCTCTTATTCCCCCTTCATGCGTCCCTTTTTGATGGATGAATTCAAAAGAAAGATCCAGAGAGGAGTCGAAGTAGTCAGCGTAGATCATCTACCTCCTTCTGACTGCAACCTCCTTCTCAATTTAAATAAGAAGGAGCTGCTCAATTTAATAGATCTTCTGGGGGTTCACGACCTCTCTGCTGATTTGCGTCAAGTCGTTGACAAAGAGATGCTTCGTAAAATCTACGCTGCCCTTTCATCGGAGCAACTCCGTTTTCTACATTATTGCACTAAGCAGCCGATGAAATGGATCTCTCCGAAACTCGGCCTCCCCTCCTGGGATGG
The DNA here is from genome assembly GCA_020831465.1 of Chlamydiales bacterium. Taxonomy (GTDB): domain Bacteria; phylum Chlamydiota; class Chlamydiia; order Chlamydiales; family JAAKFR01; genus JAJACP01. The sequence continues at coordinate 16,036 of JAFIGI010000020.1, read as the reverse complement.
CTCAAAAGAGAAACTAAGGCGGATGCTGCACGGAAGAGGATTGATCCGTTTGGGACGGGCTCTTTTTGATGAAGATGAGAGTTTCAAATGGCACTTGCTTCACCGCCTAGATATCGGAAGAGCGCAGATCATCGAGAAAATACTTAGGCAAAAACAAGAAGTGACTCTTTTAGGCTATTTTAAAAACCAAGTACTTCACATTGCAAAGCGGTATCAAACATAATGAAGTTTTTTAGCTTGATCAAAAGAGAAGAGGTGCATGTAGCACCCGATAAAAAGACCATTCCAGCTGATGAATTCTCGAAATTGGTCGATGCAGACTCCTTGCTCAAACAGACACTGGAAGAGGAGATAGAATACCGCAAAGAGGTTGCGGCAGAGTGTGAAAGTCTAAAAGAAGAGGCTGAATCAGCCGGCTTTGAAGAGGGGCTTAAACAATGGAATAACCAAATCGGGCACTTGGAAGAGGAGATCAAAAGCGTGCGGCAGGAAGTCGAGAACTCATTGGTTCCTCTTGCCCTTACGGCTGTTAAAAAAATTCTCGGCCGCGAACTCGAAATGCAGCGCAACACCGTTGTTGATATCATTTCGACAGCTTTGAAAGCGGTCTCTCAACATAAAAAAATCAAAATCTATGTAAATCCATCCGATTATGAAACTGTCGAAAATGCGCGTCCCCGTCTTAAAAGCCTATTCGAACACCTCGAAAGTTTAGTTATTTCCCTGCGGGAAGATATCGCTGAAGGGGGATGTATCATCGAAACTGAGGCAGGAATCATCAATGCGCAGCTTGAAAGCCAGCTAAAGGCACTCGAAACCGCCTTTAAGACGTTTTTTCAAAATCAAAAAAAGAAGGGGGGATAGAGGTGCGCATTCTGCTGCTGCTCATCTTTGCTTCTCTCAACTTCTTTTCTGCGCCTATTTTCGCCCAGCCAAACGAGACTAGGGCACTAGAGCAACTTCTGCAACAAGCGAGGCAGGAGAATGCCCCCCCCGAATTAACCCCTCCCGAAAACGGAGTAGGGTTTGGATATCCCGATCTAACTGCGCAAGCGGCTATTCTCGTCTTTCTTGCCCTCCTTCCTTTTTTCGTTATGCTGCTTACTTCCTTTTTAAAAATGGTCATCACCCTGGCCCTCCTACGCAGCGCACTCGGCGTGCAGCAGACGCCTCCCAACCAGGTGATTAACGGAATCGCTTTGATTTTAAGTTTATATGTCATGTATCCGACGGGTTTAGAGATGTACAACCGGGGTAGACATATTATCGAACGGGATCTGCCGACAGAGCTTTTTTCGGCTAATTCCGCTGCGGTTGCTATAGCAGTCATCGACGAGGCTAGAGAACCTTTAAGACAATTTTTGCTACGCAATACAAATAAGAAGAACCTCGACGGGTTTTACAAAATCGCCCAGAAGACCTTCCCCGAGGAGGCTGCACGAACGGTCACAACATCTGACTTTATCATTGTTGTTCCCTCTTTCATCACCACCCAGATACGCGCTGCATTTGAGATCGGGGTATTGATCTACCTGCCCTTTTTCGTAATCGATCTTGTGACCTCGAATATTCTCCTAGCGATGCAAATGATGATGCTATCACCCCTTTCGATATCTCTTCCCCTGAAGCTCTTGTTGGTGGTAATGATCGATGGATGGACCATTCTCGTGCAGGGCTTGGTCTTAAGCTTCAATTGAGGAGAAGCATGTTAGCCGTTACCTTTCGCTCAATTATCTTCGAATACTCTTACCAAGCCCTCTTGCTCATCTTGATCATTTCAGGGCCTCCGATTCTCTTTGCCTCAATCATTGGAATCTTTGTCGCGATCTTTCAGGCCGCAACTCAGATTCAGGAACAGACATTAGCCTTCGCAATTAAAATGGTCGCGGTTATGGCAACGGTCATCTTGATGGGAGGGTGGCTCGGCGCTTTGATCTATCAATTCGCCTCGCAGATTTTTCAAAACTTCTATAAGTGGACGACCTAAAGGTGACTCCCTCCTCTACAGATACCTATCTCTCGGTGATCTTGAGCAGGCCGCTGAATGAAGTGTGGAACATATTCTTGCTCGGGCTGGCGCGAATCGTTCCGACAATCGCGATCGCCCCCTTCTTTGGCGGAAAAATGATCGGTGATGTGGTAAAACTCGGGTTGGGAGTCTGTGTCACTTTAGTCTTTCTCCCCTTTTTGATCTTGACAAATCCCGATTCCTTTTCGATGGATGTGACCTTTATCCTTACGATGGCTAAAGAGGCAGTCATCGGCGCGATGCTCGGTTTCTTTATCGCCATCCCCTTCTACTATGCGCAAGGCGCCGGAGCATTGATCGACCACCAAAGGGGAAGCCAAAGCTTGCAAGTCATGGATCCCACAACTCAAATGCAGACATCCCCGACAGGAACTCTCTATAACGACATCCTTCTTGTTCTTTTTTTCGCTATCGGAGGACCGATCCTATTTTTCGACGGCTTGTTTACATCATTCGCCCTTATTCCACTCGACGCCTTCTTCCCTCCGCAATTTTTCGATCTTAAACACCCCTTTTGGATCACCATCGTCGGTATGTTGACGACTGTTGTGAAAATCGCTCTACAACTTAGCGCCCCCTCCATAATTGGCATGCTGCTCTCCGACCTTTTTCTGGGAATTGCCAACCGGATGGCTCCTCAAGTGCAGATCTCCTTTCTCCTATGGTCCTTTAAGGCCTTTATCGGCATAGCGATGCTCTTTTTAGCTTGGTGGCTTGTGATCAAGCAGCTTGACGTTCAAGCGACCGCATGGCTCAAAACATACTCTGGGCTCGTTAAAAGTTTCTAGAACCCACTCTCAAAAAGATTGACTTTCTCTTGATATATCTATATGTTAAGATTTTGCAAATTTTGACCTATATGTTGATAGAAAGCGCTTCCTACAATTTTCCGTTGACTCTAGAGATTTTCTATTCTTTATGTGTATGCGAAGAGTGCAAAAAGAAGGTCGTTAAAGAGAAGCCTTCCCTTCGTCGACTTATAGAATTTATCGCAAGAGCGTTACGCAAAAACGCTATCCTTTCCGAGGGACTTTTTGAAAAATATTTTTCGCTCGAACTCTTCTCTATTTTATCAGATACCGAACCCGAATATCGATGACTAAAGATTTTGAAAAGGAGGAAGCATAATGCCCATCAGTAACTTACCAAGCATACCCCATGTTGATTTTTCGCAGAAACTAACGAACGAAGATGAATTGTGTTCAGAGTTCGCTACCAAAGCTCAAAATTGTTTTATCGACATCATGCGTAATTCTCCATGTAATACAAATCAAAAATATCAACTCTTGCACAAGCTTCGAAAATCGATAAACCATGTGATAACGCATCACCCTGATGATAACTTGAAAGCTCTTGCTATGAAGGTCAGATCGACCCAAAGACAACTAAGGAGTAAATATAGCACCAAGTCGCGTTGGCTTCTTCGCAACGAAGGGGGGAAGAATATGAGTGAGATAAGGCCCAATCTTCGAAAGAAGCCAACAGTAAAGCTATACCTAGATAATGTTCAGGAAACTCTTAAGAATATCACAGGTCTAGAGAATCAAGGCGATCGGATTCGTTCTCTCCAACACTACCATAAAATCCTTAGAGATGAACTCAGTGAGTTAGAAAAAAAGTTAGATGAGGCCAAAGAAGAGGGCAAAAGAGCTTCAATTGATGATTATAATTTGATCTCTCAATTGGACCAAAAACGCAAATCCCTCACTCAGGCTTTGAAGGAAACCATTAAGTATGAGGAGAGCGCCCTAAATTTCCAAGAAAAAATTTCCCTACTGTTTGAGATTGTCGAATGGGACAAAGATCCTATTCAAAGAGTCGAGCTAGAATGCCTAGCGAACCGATATGGAAAAGACTTCGCGCTCTACTTCCTATCGAAAAAAGGAATAACAAGCGACCAGCTTTTCGATTCACTCAAAATTCTGCTTTCTGAGGTGTCTAAAATAAATCCCAATACCACCCTCGCTGAGATCGTCAAACAGTGGCCTAGCAGTTTAGAAGCCTTGAGTAAAGAGGAAATCCCCAATTTGGATCTTTTTGAGATCCTCTCCGATAAACCAGGCTTCTATCAAGATCCTGAAATTGTCCTTGTAGTGAGAAAATATCTACTTCCATTTTTGGCTCCTATCACATTCAGGGCATTGAACGATAAGCTTCACAACAAAGAGATCACAGCAGACCACCTTCATAAAGAAGTCGGCAGCATGATCTACCAACTTAGATCTTTTCGCCTACCTTATGAACACTATTTCACACGTTTTTCTGGATCCAGAACTTCTTTTTTAGAAAAGCGATTCTCCTTTGAAGGTGCCCTTGCGATCCTTAGAAAAAAAATAGGAGGGAAGGAGGTAGAGCGTGAAGCTGCACAACTCGCTCAAACACTCCTCTATCGAAATTTCAACCTCTACATCTCCCTCCTAGAACGAGAGCCCCCTGATGAAAGCAAGAAGGTTGAATGGTTACGTATAGAAAAATGTAAATTTAATCTTAAAAAGAACCAGCTCCAAAATTTTATCCTCGAAAGCCTTCGGAATACACCTTCTAAAAATGCTCATCATTTGATTGCAAATTTTATGCATGTAGCCCGTTTGATGGCTGAGCTTGGAGATTTTGAAACCAGCATGGCAATTTTCTCAACATTAGAAAAAACAGAGTTCCTTCCCGAATTGAAAAAAAGTTGGAAAAAGTTTACCAAGCTTGAACCCCAGAAGACGGACACGGACTACCATTTTCTTAAAACCCTCCTATCGGCCGCGCAAAATTTCAAAGCATACCGCAACCATATAAAAAATCTTGAAGACGAGGGAAAATTTTATATCCCTTTGAGCTGCGTTAATGCCGTTAATCTGAATGGAAGACAGGAACATGTTTTCTTGTTCAAAACGCAAACTCAAAATCAATTGCAAGAGTTTCTTTCTAAAGATCAGTTGGAAGAGATCAGTCAGAAACTTAAGATAGAGATTAACCACCTTCTTGATGATACAGGAAAACTACGGAAGATTCTCAATCAAATGAAAGAAATTCCCGAGCCTGTCTTTCATGCAATTGATGGTTATGATGAAGAAATGAGTGGTCTTCATGCGGCAATAGAAGGTTCTTATAGAGAATTGCTTACTTTCTCTTTTACGATCAGGATTCGCCTTGCAAGCAACCCGATCAAACCCATTTCTGAGGATTTCTTAAATGAGATCAATAGGCACGATCTTTTTGAAAACGATATTACTAATTTGGAACGGGTTGAGATATTGATTAAACTACTTTCGAAAGAGAAACGGGAAAAAATCTGCGAGACTCTTCTAATAGGAACTCCCAGTAATGAAAAAAATTATGACGATTGGATTGAAAATTTTGCAAAGATTAAGAATCTTCTCAATGATATGAAAGAAGTCCCCGATGAAGTCTTTCGAGTAATTTAACATATAGCAGAAATTAGGGCAATCAAAACTCTCTAATTCTCGATTGGGTAAGCAGGATCGTCAGGAAACAAGAGCTGTTTTCCCTGCCTCATGCGCCAGTGAATTAAAAGAGGCCCCTCAAGATTTGTTGTAAGGGGCCTCCCTTTCATATCTACAACTGTTAGAATGATGAGCTTACCGCTACCAACGACATTTAGGTCGTCAAGGTCTCTTTTCGTAATCACCGGCTCATAGAGAGGGTTGATCGGAAAGGGATCGATCACCATAAATGTGACCGCCTCATCTTCGGAAACGAGTCTAAGAAAGGGGATTTCATGCCTATGACCAATGAGAAAAAACCTAGTTAAACTCTCAAAACCGTGAAGTCCCTTAGGAAAATTCAACGTCTCTTTAAAAGGCCACGCATCAAAAGTGGGTCGTTTGAACCGATTCAGTCGAGAAAGGGGCATGGAGCGTTATAGTCGATTAAATTTGAGCCGATACAAATTGCTCGGCATCTTTTGCTCGAGGACATCGTTCTTGATCTCGCTAACTGACTTGAAGTGAGCTGCGCTCTTTGCACCTCCTCCTCGATCAAAATCTTGCGTCCAATTTGTATCATTTCAAGTTAATCGATTTTATGAATTCGATTTGGTCGCGTCGCAGCAGCAATGGAATTATTCAAATCCTGAAAATAAAGTAAAATTATCTTTTCGCTATCCGGTCGATCAAATAGAGTGCACCGTAACCCACTGCGCAGGCAATAATGAAGATAGGGATGGCGATCAAAAAAAAGACCACCGTTCCGATTAGGATCAATGTTTTGAAAACGCCGTTTGCAATATAGAGATCTCGAAGCTGAATGAAATAATTGTGCATCTCTTCGTAAAAGCAGACCCCAAACCCTAGGCCGACAAGAGCGCCTCCAAGCCGGAGGTAAAAGAAGGAGAGAACGAGCCCGACTATTAAAAGAGTCCCCGACAAAATCTCGATACGGTGACTCCAAAACGGCTCCCAAAAACGACTCTCTTTCTTCATAATTCCATTTTATTCTTAACACAGTCCTTTTTTCAACATATTATTTAATACCATTCATTAAGATGTTGAAAAATAGAGGTTTAATAAAATCCGCTCTTTATAAAGTAATAATCATCAGAATTGCTTTTTTTTTACTATTTGGCTATTCTCTCTTCACTGAAATCAACCATTTAAATCTCATGCGCTGGCTTTCCTTTCTCAACGCCGCTTTAGTCGTGATCCTCATCTGCGTTTGCGCGCTCTTTTTTTTCTTTTTCTCAGGGGAAAAGGAGATTCTGACGATCTATCCGCGAATCGAACGCGAAGAGTTGCCCCCAAGTTCTTTCTCCGACCTTGAGGAGCATGACTTAAGCTCGGGTCCATTTTCTCTAAACTGGGTCCCGCCTCTCATGCAGCTTCCGGATTTAAGAAACGAGCTTCAGTTTTTCGGAGAGAACGGCCGTCCCGATATGGCTCGAGGAAAGCTCTCTTTTCACCTCGGCTTGAAGAGCTCAACAGAGGTGCGGTCGGTTCGGGAAAATGAACGCGTCTATCTAATCTATCAGGGAAATTACGCGAGCGCCTACATAGACCGGACTCCATACCGAGAACCGATCTCCCTTGTGGAGAGGCCGTTGTGGGGAGATGTATCCGTCGCTAGCAAAGGAAGTTACCATTTCAGCCCCGATAATCAACCGACCCCCTTGTGGCTAGAAATCATCTCAAGCAGCCCCAACTCGCTCTCTTTGTCTGTCAAGATGCTCGATGAGAAAGCGGTACTCGTTAAAAAACCAAGCGAACTTAGGGAAATTACGTTGACCGCCCAAGAGTTTCCAAAATCGCAGACAGCGGGATGGGAGCTTGGCGGTTATCGGGTCGATTCAACTCTTCTTGTCCGCCAAAAAGCGCGCTGGATAGGCTCAGACCGCTTTTTGGAGATGCATGGCGGCGATGAGTACGCCTTCGCCTTTGGAAAGGAGAAAATCGACTTTCTCGATGGAGAAACTCCCTACTCCTGCTTCGCAGGACCGCGCGATTTTTTAGTCTGGAGGGGAGGAAGATGGAATACGCCGATGCAGGGCGAAAATACGGAGGGGCTTCCGATTCTATGCATTAAAAAGATCGATGAGAAGATCATGACCCTAGAGCTATGGGATGGGCAGGGGCGCGCTAAAACCACACTCAGCTTAATCCGCTCAAAAGACCATAATAAATCACCTGATCTTGCGCAGGAATTTAAGTTTGTCGGAGTCAAGACCTGGGCACAGTTTATTGTCGAATGCCGCAACAGCGGACGCTTAACGCTAAAACCCAATGATTGGCTCGTCTTAACCCAAGAAGGATGGAAAAAGCTCGACTCCCCCGATCAAATAGATGCCTATGTCAACGGCTCTCTGATTGGACCTCTCTTCGTCCTGGATACAATGATTAAGCAAAACGGCCGTCAGATTCTTGTCGGGCATCTTTTCAATCTTTCTAGAACCGAGGTCGAAGAGGTTGAGCTTGAAGCAGGCTCCAAGACATCCCTCGCCAACTCTTATCGCACTTTTCCTCTCGACCCGCCTACCAAATCCCCTATAGAAGGTCTTGAAGAATGAGAAAATTTATTTCAACCGTTCTGGCTGCGCTTTGCGCCTTCAGCTCTTACGGGCAAACTATTGCAGAGAAAAAAGAGAGTTTTCATCGGACGGATAGCGAAATGGATCCTGAAACCCTTGAGCAGCTGCGCTACGTCAATCAAGAGTTGGATGAAAAACGTTTTGCGCTGAAAGAGCTCTACGACGAGGCTTTTCGACTCTATTGCGCCCATGCATCAAAAAAAAACTACGACCCTATCTTATGCGAAATCCGCGCTCTGAAGGCAGAGATCGCCGAGATCCAGCGCATGTGGCGAGGTGAGATGGCCTCGTTTATCCAAAACGACGAATATGCCCTTTGGCATCAACCCGAAACATCGCTTCAGCAGCTTGTGATGGATTACGGCTCTCCCGATTTTATCTATATCGTTCCCCCTGAAGTAGGGGGGATCCGCATGAGCCTCAATTCGAGCTTGCCGATTCCGCGCGAATCATGGGGCGAATGCCTAGAGCTGATCTTGTCTCAATATGGAATCGGCGTCCGCGAGATCAATCCCTATTTGAGGGAGCTCTACGTCATGCGCAACGATCCTTCGGGAATTAAAGGAATAGTCGACCAGGTTGAAGAGCTCAATTTCTATCCGCCTCTCTCCCGGGTCTGTTTTCTGCTTACGCCGAGCGCGACCGATCCTCGGGGCGATTTACATTTCTTGCAACAGTTCTCCAACCGGGCGACAACAAAAGTCGAGATCCTCGGCGGTAATATCTTCATCACCGCGACGGTGGAATCAATCCAGGAGCTTTTGAAACTCTACACCTTCTCCAAATCGGGAAACCGCGGGCAAGACTTCCAGCTCGTTTCTCTTTCGAAGATTGACGCGAAAGAGATGGAGTGGATCCTCAATTCCGCTTTTCATGACGGTGGAATCACTGTCGAGAGCTCGAGCTTAAGAGTGATGCCTCTTAACAATCTCTCCCAATCGCTCTTTTTAAGCGGAACCAAGTCAGATGTGAAGAGGGCGATCGAGCTGATCCGGGATGTCGAGTCGCAAATCGAAGATCCTCAAGAAAAAACTGTTTTCTGGTACACAACTAAACACTCAGACGCTGAAGAACTTGCTACCGTATTAGCTCAAGTTTACGACCTTCTCGTGGGTCAAGAACATTCCGGCGGGAGAAAAGGGGGAATAGATGGAAGAAGCGACAAGAGGAAAGAAGATAAACTCGTCGTACCGGCGATCAGCGTCGGTCCGACTGGGGAGAAACGGACTTCACACAGGACGGCCGACGGGCAAAATAATTTTATCGTCGATCCGAAAACGGGTGCGATTATCATGGTTGTCGAACAAGAGGCTCTTCCAAAGATCAAGGAGCTCTTGAAAAAGCTCGACGTGCCCAAAAAAATGGTGCAGATCGAAGTCCTCCTCTTCGAAAAGAAAGTCTCCAACAGCAATAAATCGGGCCTTAACCTTTTGCGCCTCGGTTCGGAAGCGACGGCTGCCGCTTCGACAGGCCTCGGATGGAGCGCAGGACCTGGAGGCGGGATCCTAGAATTTTTGATCTCCAGGCAAAAAGGGAGCGGAATTCCTGCTTATGACCTCGCCTATCAGTTTATGCTTGGACAAGATGATGTGCAGATCAATGCAAGCCCCTCGGTTACGACGATCAACCAGACGCCCGCCACTATCGCGATAGTTGAAGAGATTTCGATCGACGCAGGTGCCGATGACAAGAAAAATAAGATCTATAACCGCGCCCAGTACGGGATTACCATGCAAATCACTCCGACAATCAATATGGACGAGACAACAGATGGAGAAGCCTTCATCACGCTCGATACTGATATCACCTTTGATACGACGAAAAACAATCCGAACGACCGTCCCGACGTGACCCGCCGGCACATCAAAAACCACGTACGCATCGCTGACGGACAAACCGTGATTTTAGGGGGATTGCGCAGAAAAAGCACTCAGGACACGAAAGACAGTATTCCCTTCCTCGGTGAGATTCCGGGAATCGGAAAACTTTTTAGCCATACCGATATGCAGGACAGCAGCACCGAGATGTTCGTCTTCATCACCCCTAAAATCATCAGCGATCCTATCGAGGACGCCGAAAGATTGCGGCGAGAAGAGCTGACAAAACGGCCGGGAGACATCCCGGAGTTTCTGCATGAGCTTGTTGAGGCGCAAAAGCGTGAAAAGAAACGTCTTTTCCAAGGCAGCCTGACCGCCCTTTTCGGCCGCGAGACGAGCGCAACCGCAAATATATCGAACAGAAAGCGAGCGGGAGAATACAATGGCCGTTGAATCTCCGCTCGAGCTGGCGGCTAAACTGGGAATCGAAGTCCGCAGCACCCTCTCTTTGGAGAAATTGCCCAGGGATTTGCCCGAACGCGTCCCCTACTCTTTTGTACGCAATAACAGGATCCTTCCTATCGAAGAGAGCGAAAGATTTGTGGTCGCCGCCTCTGCCGATCCGCTCAATCTCGATGCGCTCGATGCGCTTCGGTTTATGCTCGATAAAGAGATTAAAGCCGTCTACACCCCCGAAGAGATCATCTTAAGCGCAATCAACGACTGCTACCACACCCAAGAGGGAGCTGCCTCGGAATTTCTTGCCAACCTCTCCGACGGGAGCAAAAACGCGAAAAGGCAGGATGAAATCGATGTCTACGATTTGCTGGAAATCAAAGAGGAGGCGCCGATCGTTCGCCTGCTCAACCTGATCTTGAGCGAAGCGATTCAGCAAGGAGCCTCCGACATTCACTTCGAGCCGTTCGAGAACGACCTGAAGGTGCGCTACCGGATTGACGGGGTCCTCCAGTCGCGCCATTCGCCGCCGCGCGAATACCAGTCGCAGCTCCTCACACGGATCAAAGTTCTGGCCAAGCTCGATATCGCCGAACACCGCCTTCCTCAGGACGGGCGGATCAAACTCAAAATGGGAGGGCGGGAGATCGATTTCCGCGTCAGCACTGTGCCCGCTCTTCACGGAGAGCGGATTGTCTTGCGCATCCTCGACAAAGGGAATGTCGTCCTCGGAATCGACCAATTAGGAATGCTCCCCTCCGTTCTAGATGATTTCCGCAAGCTTATCACCCTATCGGAAGGGATCGTCCTCGTCACCGGCCCTACAGGAAGCGGGAAAACGACCACTCTCTACAGCGCCCTTTGGGAGATCTACAAAGAAGAGATTAACATCATGACGATCGAAGATCCCGTCGAATACAAGCTGCGCGGGATCGCCCAAATCGCCGTCCACCCCAAGATCGGGCTCAATTTTGCCGCCGGCTTACGCCATATTCTTAGACAGGATCCTGATGTTGTGATGATTGGGGAGATCCGCGACACCGAAACGGCCGAAATTGCCATTCAGGCCGCGTTGACGGGTCACCTCGTCTTCAGCACGCTCCATACTAACGATGCCGCGTCGGCTATCCCCCGCTTGATCGACATGGGAATCGAGCCCTATCTGCTCTCCTCGACTATCGTCGGTGTTGCCGCGCAACGCCTGATCCGCTGCGTCTGTCCCAATTGCCGCGAGCGCTACATTCCGCCTCAGACCGAGCTTGAGGAGCTCGGGCTTACGACTCAGCAGCTAAACGGCGGCGTTTTATACCGCGGAGGCGGCTGCGACCACTGTTTTGGATCAGGCTATAAAGGAAGGCACGGAATCTATGAACTGCTGACAGTTGATTCCAACCTGCAATCTCTCATCGCTAAAAACGCCGACGTGACCGAGCTTAGAAAGTCAGCTGGCGAGAAAAAAATGATCCCCTTGCGCGCTCACGGCGCCCACCTTGTACGGGCCGGAATCACAACAGCATCGGAAGTCGTGCGCGTCTCTAGAAAACTAGATTAATTTTATGTTGTTCCAATATCGATACATCGACGGAAGAGGAAAGAAAAAGAAGGGATTGATCGAAGCGCTGCACGCCGATGAAGCGAAGCAGGAGCTGCGTCGTCAAAAGATCCTCTTGATCTCGCTCGTGCCCACTTCGCAAAAGAAAAAGGGAAGGGCTCACCTTAAGAAAGAGGCGCTCATCACCTTCACCGCTCAGCTCGCAGGCCTTTTGCAAGCAGGAATGCCACTTTACGAAAGCCTACTCTCACTCGAAGAACAATACCGCGAAGATCCTTTCCATCCCATTCTGCTCACCTTATGCGAAAAGATCAAAGGCGGCTGCTCGCTCTCTGAAGCGATGGGACAATTCCCCGGCAGCTTCAACCGCCTCTACTGCAGCATGGTCGCTGCCGGAGAGTCGGTCGGAGCCCTTGACAAGACCCTCGATAAACTTGCGGCGCTTCTGCTTAAACAAAATAAGCTGAAAAAGCAGATTATCACTGCCTTGATATACCCGGCCCTTCTCTTCTCCTTTTCGATGGTAGTGATGGGCTTGCTGCTCACTTTCGTCATTCCTTCTCTCGAAGCCCTTTTTGAAGACCGCGCTGTAAACCGCTTTACAAAGACGGTGATGGTTTTCAGCAACTTTCTTACCCATAAATGGATCTTCTACATTCCGCTAGGACTTGCCGCAGCTACCGGAAGCTATTTAGCGCTAAAATCGGAAAAGGGGAAGCGCTGGATTCAAAAGCAGCTGCTGCGGACTCCTCTCTTGAAAACACTCATTATCCAAACGGCCATCGCACGTTTTTCCCGGACTATGGGGACTTTGCTCGAAGGGGGAGTTTCGCTGATTCAAGCCCTTCAAATTGCGCGCAAAGTGATGCGCAACCCCTTTTTCGAGGAGGTTGTTGAAAGAGCGGAAAAAAATATCATCGAGGGAAGCCTGCTCAGCGTCGAATTGAAAAAATCTCCTCTCTTTCCCTCGCTCGTGACGCGTATGCTCGCGATTGGGGAAGAAGGGGGCAACGCCTCAGGGATGCTGCAAAAAATCGCCGACCTCTACGAAGAGGAGGTTGAAAAGAGCCTAAGCCGTTTGACTGCTCTGGCCCAGCCGGTGATTTTGGTATTTATGGGCGGTATCGTTGGAATGATTATGATAGCCGTGCTCCTTCCGCTAACGGATGTGAGCGCATTTTTATAGGAGACTACAAAATGAGAAGAAAAAAACGACCTGTCACGTTGATTGAGATCATGATTGTGATCTTGCTCATCGGTTTAATCGGAGGAGCTCTTGCCTTCAATATGCGTGGAAGCATGGATAAGGGAAAAGTTTTTAAGACCGAACAGAATATCTCGCGTGTTTATGACGCATTGATGTTTGAATATGCGAAAGGCGATTTAAAACTCCCTGAAATTGTAGAACAAAGAGAGAGGATCCTTCGAGAGTGCCCCTTTGTCAAGGATGGGGTCAAGTTGCTCAGAGACGCGTGGGGGAATCCTCTCTCGATCACGATTGACGCATCGGGAGACGATCTCATCGTCGACTCTACAAGGCTGAACCGTAGAGATTCGCATGAGTAGGCGTTCCTTTACGCTGATCGAGATTCTCCTTGTCGTCGCTCTGATCGGACTTACACTGGGAGTTGTCTCGATCCAGTTTCCCAAAGTTCTTAGCGGAGAGACTTTTGAACGGGGGGTCGACCAGGTTAAGAGCCGGATCGCCCTCGCCCAAGAGTTGATGCTCAACTACCAGACAGACATCCTCTTGGAATTTGAGTACGATCACAAAGAAAAAGGCATGCGCTGCTTCATCCATACCGGAAAACCTCTCTCCGAGAATTTGAAGAAGAACGTGAACCTTAACTGTGTGATCGCCGGAATCGAAGAGGTCGAGTTCGGAGCAAGGGGCGCGAATAACGTCGTCCTCCATTTTGATGGAACGCTGGGCGCGACACCCAAGGGAGTATTGATCTTAAAAGGAAAAAACCGGGAAGCGCTTCTTACATTGAGGGGATTCCCTTCCCAAATCCTTAGAGGAGAACATGTTGTGGAAAATACGGAAGCGGTCTATCCGGAAGAGGCCCTTTCTTTTATTTGAGCTGCTGCTCGCGATGGGGCTTTTGCTTCTCTGCCTCTTTCCGATGATCAAAACCCACGTCGGAATTGCAAAAGAGGAAAAGAAGGCGATTGAAGCGATCAGGCAGGAATTGCAGATTCAGGAAGCGCTCTGCTCTTTGAAAATCGACTTGCATAAACACATTTATAGCTGGGAAGAGTTGATCAAAGGAGTTAAAAATGAGCGTTACCTCTTAAACAAGCTCAAAAAGTCGACTAAGAACAATACTAATGAGAGTGCAATGGTCTTGGGAGCAACTCTTCTTATCGGGGAAAAAGAGATAGAAAGGAGGATTTATGTTGAGAAAAAGGCCGATCGCCCTCGTTGAGGTCCTGATCACGCTTACCCTTCTGACACTGCTCTTAAGCACCCTCTTCGGCTGGTACCGCCATCTGACAAAGCAAAAGGGGGAGCTTGAGAAGATTAAGCGCCCCTATCTGGAAGAACGTTTTGTCCGCCAGCGGCTTGAACAGATTCTCCCCAAAGCCCAACTTCCCTTTTTAGGAGAAAAATCAGCAATCGTTTTTCGCTTCGACCGTGGAATCACCGACGATCCTAAACTCTCCGGTACCGTCTTAGGAAGACTCTATCACGACCCGGCCAGAAAGACTCTTTGCCTAGGGGTTTGGCCCAACCCGGTGAATCGAGAGGCGATTTTGAGTCCCTCACTCACGCTTACCCTTCTCGATCAGGTCGACCAACCCGAATTCCGCTACTATTCCCCACCTGACCCCTTTAAAAAGCCGGTCGACCCTGAGCAAGTCGGAAAACCCCGCCCCAAAGAGGGGTGGCAATCAGAGTGGAGATACGATAAACTCCCCGCTTTCGTCCACATGGTCTTTTCACATGACGGCAAAGAGCGTGAATTTTATTTCGACCTCAACCAACCCATTATTTACCCCCTTGTAAACGGATGAATCCCTATCTTTTAACCCTCGCATTTTTGATGTTGATGAGCATCCTAACCTCTAGTGAGGTTGTCCGCTTCTCTCAAGGCAGCCTCGGCATCCAGCTCCACAATGATTACCTCGACAGCAAAGTCGCCTCTGAAAGAGCTCTAGCCCACGCAGCTTTTGAAGATTTCCGCAAGCACAACCCTGATGCCGTAGAAGAGGAAGAAAAAAAGAAAAAACCCTCTACGCCCCGCAAACCTTCCGCGAAAGTCCGCCGCTCTACCGCATTAGGCTTTAACTTTACCCGCCCTCCCAATAACTCCCGACTCAACCTCTATCTCCTTCTCCATGAGGAGCCTAATAAAGACTACCCTCTTTCGCTATATGAAGCGGCGGCGCGCCTGATGCACCTTCTCTACGCAGAGGCCAAATTTTATGAGCCCAATGCCGAATACCGCATTTTGGATGCTCTGATTGCGCAAAAAAAGGCGACCGCCCTATTTTCTTGCCCGGACGAACTTGCCACACTGGAATTGGGTGATCCCAAACTACAGGCTATCTTTTATTGCATGCTCAAAGGCGCCGACGAGCGCCCCTCCCTTCTTGATTTCATCACATTCGACAAAGAGGGCCTTTCCCGGGATAAAAAGAAGGTCAACCTCATGTTTGCTGATAGACGCCTTATTGAAGCCCTGCTAGATAACGCCCAAATCACAGAAAAGCTCCTTGCGGCGCGCGCCGCCCTTTGGGAGGAGATCTTCGACCAGGAGGCTCATAGGCTCGAACGAACCAAGGAAGAGTGCAAAGGCCGGAATGACTTGAAGAGGGACCTTGCGAATGTGTGCAGAAAGATTTTCCTCGAAGCCGGACTTGACTTCGACACCCACTACAAGTGGGTCTTTGACTTAGGGCTTGGGCATTTGGGGAATATTCTCTTTATCGAAGACCCCAAGACGGGTTTCGTCCGCCGCGAGAAATATCTCCCTATCAAAAGATATTGACTCTCTTTATACTTTTTTCGGTTGTGTCCAGAAAATTGTGCAAAAACTTTAGGCGTATGAAAATCTCCTATTGTTTTAAGCGGCGTTTTCTATCGCCTCAAGTTTGAGTTTTTTCTCTTCTTTGTAAAAATCCATATTCACATAACGCTTATCTTC
>JAFIGI010000005.1 GCA_020831465.1 Chlamydiales bacterium | reverse complement strand
TTACCCAAACGCGATCTCCATCGAGACAAAGATGAGGGATGCAAAGGGAATTTCCATTGAAGGAAATCATAACCACAAAATAACTGCCAATAGGGGTTTTCAACCCAAACTTTAACCACTTCCTCGTCAGACAAGCCGGACATGTGCTGAAGCATAAAAATCCCTGTCACAAGCCGGACCGGTTTTGCTGGCGCTCCATCTTCGGAAAAATAATCCGCAAATTCTTTTTCAAGCCGTTCCCAATCAATTAATTTTCCCAATAGCAAAAGAGAATGATGGGGATTCAATAACTTTGAAAGGCGAGGTAAAAAAAGTTGTCCTTGGTTGTGATCGGTGGGTTTTGGAAGCATAAATTTGCAAGGTTTTTAGGGTTATTTTTAAGAATCTTGCAAATTTGTATACCAGTTTTTTTCTAAAAAAGCACTTTATAAGTATTTCTCAGAGGGAATAATACCTTTTTCAGGGTCGACTAATTATGTTTTTCATTAATTTTGAATGATTTATAATATTTAGCATGAAAAAGTTCCTCCTTGCCCTCTATATCCTTTTAGCTTTGCCTTTGGCCGCGGCCGAGTTGGTGAGCTTGACTCCCGGGCCTGGCGTGAAACTTTTACTTGATAGCGACGAGCGCTCCGATTATTGGCGCTTGGTCAACTATTTCGAAACCCAAATCACCAACACCCATTGCGGAGTTGCCTCCGGGGTGATGGTCTTGAACGCGCTGAAAATCGAAAAGCCCTATGTCGAGCGTTTCAAATATCCCCTTTTCACTCAGGAAGAGGGGTTTTTTACCGAAGATGTTAAACAAATTGTTCAACTTGAACAGGTCCTCAAAGGGGGCATGTCTATGAGTCAATTGGCTCGTGCTCTCGAAACGTTTCGTCTTTCCGCCACACCTCTATATGCCACGGAATTCTCGCTGGCCGATTTCAGGCAGCTGCTCGAAACCACCCTTGTTGAAGAGAACAGCTTTTTGATCGCCAACTGGTACCGCCCTGCAATCGGACAAATCGGGAGCGGACACTTTTCTCCAATCGGCGCATACAACAAAAAGACCGATCAAGTCCTGATCCTTGACGTTTCGCGATATAAATATCCCCCCTTCTGGGTTCCTGCCGAAGATCTTTATAAGAGTATGCAGCCTCTCGGATCGAAGGGTCAACGTACCCGAGGAGTGATCCTCGTTTCCAACTCACCTAATTGTGATACCCGTTACACCTAGGACACGCAACCGGGGGAGAAACTCGTGGTTGTTCGATAATCCGGTAGTTGTAGCTGTAATTTCTCCGAACCGGACAGGGCCGCGGATTGAAATAATGGTTTACGGGGAGAGTAAAGGGGTATTCATTGATGTCGATGTAGCCATAAAAACGGCTGTCATCGTCGACCCAGCCGGGATTGTAGTAGCGATCGCGTAAACAGGGGCAGCCACACCATTGAGCTTCCAATTGAGAAACTAAAAAAACAGAAAAAAAACAAATAAGGAAAAGCTTTTTCATAAATAAACCTCTTCCTTATTTTATAGTTTTATTTTATTTCGTCATACAATTGTTCTAATTCATTGAATAAATGTTCGATCTGCATTTTTTTCTCATCGATCCGCTTAGATAACGCGTTGAGCCGGGCAAATTTTTTCTCTTCAGTAGCTTTAAGCAACTCTGAGGTTTGCTCCTCGACCTCTCCTTCAAGGGCAACAATGCGTCTCTCCACCGAGGCTATTTCGCGCTTTAGCCGCTTTAACTCATCCCTTTGATTCTGTTTGGGTTTGGTAGGTCTTGCTCCCGTTTCCTTTTCCCATCCCTCTTGCTTCAGAAATTGATCGTAGTCTCCAAGAAAGAGATGTTGGCCGCTCTGATGGCAGACAACAAATTTTTCACCGAAGTTGTTAAGAATCATTTCACTATGACTTACCAGTACGATCGATCCTTCAAATAGATCCAAAGCACCCATCAAGGCTTCGATCGACTCCATGTCGAGGTGATTGGTCGGTTCGTCGAGAAGCAGTAAATTGCAAGGAGCCGCAAGGATTTTTCCAAGAAGGACTCGGCTTCTCTCTCCGCCAGAGAGGACGCGGATCGGCTTTTTCGCAAGATCGCCGGAAAACATCATGATACCGCATATCTTACGCACCTGTGCGCTGGATAAATCGGGCGCAGCCGCAGCAATTTCCTCTTCTACAGTCATTTCGGGATGGAGCCGTTCGATATTCGATTGGCCGAAAAACCCGATTTTGACATTGGGCGAGAGGTTTACGCTCCCTTCTTGCGGTTTGAGCTCCTGCGCGAGCAGACGCAGAAGTGTCGATTTGCCTCTTCCATTTTTTCCGACGATTGCGATCCGTTCTCCCTTGTCGATAGCGAGGTCGAATTCAGAGATCAGTTTTTCGCCTGCCTTTTCATATGAAAACCCGATTCCCTTTGCTTCGAGAAGACGCTTCCCGGGAAAGGGCGCGTAAGGAAAGCGGAAATCGAGATGGTGGATCTTTGCCAACTCCTCTAAAACGGGCATGCGCGCCAATTGTTTTTGACGCGATTGAGCTTGAGAGGCTTTTGTCGCTTTTGCCCCAAATCGTGTGATAAACGACTCAACATGCTGCCGCTTTTTTTCCAAATTGAGGCGCGTTCGTTCATGTACCTCTTCCTCTTGGAGAAGCCGCTCATAAAATTTCTGCGTTCCACCTTGAAGTTTTTTGATTTTTTTGCGATGGATTCCCAAGGTATGCGTTGTCACCTGATCGATAAAATCGCGGTCGTGTGAGATCAAGATGAGCTCTCCCGGCCATGTTTTCAAAAAGCGGGCGATCCACCGGATCGAAACGATGTCGAGATAGTTTGTCGGCTCGTCGAGAAGAAGGCAGTCCGGCTCAGCGACTAGGACCTTAGCTAAATGGATTCTGAGCTGATAGCCTCCGGAAAAAATAAGGGGGTCGGCAGTTAGATCTTTCTCTTTGAACCCCAGACCAAAGAGGATTTTTTGGACCTTATAGACCGCTTGAGAAGGGAGATTTTGGGCCGCCTCTTCTATCAGCGTCTGCTTCGTAAAACGCAAATGCTGGCTTAGATAGCCCAAAGAGTATTCTTTGGGCATCTCAATCGACCCCTCATCGAGTTTCTCCTCGCCGGTAATGATGCGCAGAATCGTTGTCTTACCCGAGCCGTTACGCCCTACAAGAGCGCAGCGCTCCCCTTTATTCACTTTAAATGTGAGAGCGTCTAATACGACCTCTCCCCCGAAAACCTTAGTCGCCTTATCGAACTGAATCATCTCGTCAGCATCAGATCTTCAGCAGGCTCGACCCACCGTCCATGTTCTTTAATCAAATCGATCAAGCGGTCATCAGCCTCCGCCATTTCGATATTCCGTTGGACGCACTCTTTCCCGACGTAGAGATCGATTTTCCCGGGTCGCGAGCCGACATAACCAAAATCAGCATCGGCCATCTCGCCGGGGCCGTTCACGATGCATCCCATGATTGCGATCTTGACGCCGGGGAGATGTTCTGTGCGCTCCCGAATACGCTTTGCGACCTCCTGCAAATCGAACAACGTCCGCCCGCAGCCGGGACAGGAGATAAACTCCGTCTTCGACTGGCGCATCCGCGCCCCCTGCAAAATCGCGAAACTAAGCGAGCGCAGCATTTTCAAGGAGAGAGGCGCCTCCAGGCAAATCCCCTCGCCTACCCTGTCGCAGAAAAGCGAGCCATACTCTGCTGATGCGCGTATCGCCAACTCTTCCTCATCGCAGGTGTAGGCAAACTGAAGGATCACAGGAGTTTGCAGATTTTGGGCAAAGAGCCAATCGAAAAAGCGCCGCGCATTGTGGAGGTAGTCCGATTTCGGCGAAAAGAAAATCACCTCAGGGCGGTCCAGCAGAATGCGCTCCCAGTCATTCTCGGTCACGATATAGGGATCGGTAATGATGTCAACGCCGGCTTCCCTAAGCTTGGCGAACTTTGGGTGATCGAAAGGGGCGACAAGGGCGTCCACACTCCCGTGGTCTTTTTGAGGGCGGCCTAATTGAACCTTGCAGCCGATCTCTTCGTAAAAATCGGGGGCCTCTACCTCTTCTTGCGAGACAACCAGAATCACAGATCCGTCGCGATGGAGGGGCGGGCAAATCTCGACCGGTCTGCGGTGTGGAATCCGGCAGCGCACCGGATAGCTTTTGGCAAACGAGACCAGCCGTTTACAAGGATCGATTTCGTTCCATGGATCCTCTGTTAAAGAGACCCTGATCGTATCGCCGATCCCGTCGAGCAAAAGCGAGCCAATGCCGATCGCCGATTTGACCCTACCATCTTCCCCCTCTCCCGCTTCGGTCACCCCCAAATGAAGCGGATAGTCCCAGCCGAGTTTGTCAAACTCTTTGACCAAAAGACGATACGCCTCGATCATGACTTGCGTATTGCTCGCTTTCATCGAAAAAATGATCTCGTGGTAGTCGAGTTTGCGGCAGACCCGGGTAAATTCAAGCGCCGACTCGACCATCCCCGCCGCCGTATCGCCGTAACGGTTCATGATCCGATCGGAAAGCGAACCATGGTTTGTGCCAATCCGCATCGCCTTTTTCAATCGCTTGCATTTTTCAACAAGCGGAGAAAACTTCTCTTCAATCTTTTCGATTTCAGCCGCATAAGTTGCGTCATCGTATACGATTCTTTTAAAAGAGGCGCGTTTATCGACAAAATTACCCGGATTGATGCGCACTTTATCGGCAAAATCGATCACCTCGATTGCGGCGGGCGGATAAAAGTGGATATCGGCGACAAGTGGAATTGTATATCCCTTCCGAAGGAGGCTGTTTTTGATTCCCTCGCACGCTTCGGCCTCCTTTTTCCCCTGGACCGTCACTCGGACAATCTCGCACCCTGCATCGGCCAGCCGGACGATCTGGTCGACGGTCGCATCCACATTGCGCGTATCGGAAGTGGTCATCGACTGTACCCGGATCGGGTTTCTCCCTCCAACCCCGACATTGCCAACCATTACCTCCCGCGTCACGCGCCGCTTGGTCTGATAAATCATCTCATTCATATCGATTTTTTAAAAAAAAATTGACTAAGCCTAAAGAGAGAGATGATAATGGATAAGGGGGTTTCCCCAAAAGGGAAAAGCTTGAATGCCTACTTACAGCTTTCGTGAGACGTTAGACTACTTTGCCGACATGGTAAAAGCGCGCCCTGCTGAGGAGGATCTTGAGGCCGGCGAGGTGGAACTTGTCGTCGACCGCCTGCGGGTGCTCATCTCCAAAGGGTCGATTGAGGGAGGACTCGACATGGTGATTACTCTTGGTTTAATCCTTCAGCCTATTCGAGAATCTAGGCTCAAAGAGTTGGCGACGAGCAACTTTTTGGGGATCAATACGGGCGGCTGCACCCTAGCCTTCGACGAAGCGGGGGTTGCTTTGCAGTTGCGGGTGAACATCACTCCGGCAAGTTCTCCCCAAGAAAACTGGGAGTGGCTGCATAGGCTTCTCCACGTGGCTACCGAATGGGAAAAAAATCTTCTTCTTTGGGAGGAGTATGTCTCTTTGATTTCCGAAAAAGAAGGGGAAAAGAGATGAACGGAACCCCGCCCGTAGGTGGCGGCAAAACTCATAATCCGAAAGAGTCAGAACTCCCTACGAGCAATTTCGCCTCGCAGGAGCCTTCAAAAGGAGGCGCACTCAAGGGCATGACCTTTTGGGACGAGGTTGTATATTACATTTTTTTTGGCTGGGCTTGGGGATCTCAGATGAAAAAAGATAAATTCGTGGCAAATATTCAAAAGGAATATCCGGATTTGACTCATTCTACCCTTATAACTCTTAGAACGCTAAACTTAAACCAATTAAAATCTTTAAATCAGGTACTTACAAATACCTATGCCCGTGATCACTTAAAAGCTGCAACACCTCATGCTTTGAAAGAAATCCTGGAACAATATGCAGCTAATCCTAAAATGGCAGATCTCGTTTTCGCTAATTTTGCTAAAGCTCAGCAACTTCTTAGTGGACGGATTGATCAGGCAACAGCTTTCTACATCAATACTTTTTTTCTAAATCAATCGAGCGATGTAATCAATGACATGGAGGCATTCTTAACAGAAGCGCAACGACTGGAAAACATGAAGCCGAATACATTTCATCTCGCTCCAAGTGAAGAAACGCGCAGGCTCACGACTGAATTAAAACCTAAACTTCAATTAACTGACCCTTTGGTTATGAACTTATTGGGCGAGATCGAATTCGTCGTGGTTGTGAACAATACGCAAATCATTTCCCAAGCCGTCGAATCCATATTCCAAAAGCAAGAGCGTGTGAAGCCAGATTTTCACATATTGTACCATTCTCCTGTTCCCTTTGCCCTTCTCTTTGCAACAGAAACAACTACCACGAGCATCATCATCTCAGTTTCGGATCCACAAACAAAAGAGGTGAGGCGGGTCGAAATCGCTATTCCGGAAAAGTTAACCGCCGAAGAGCTTCATGGGTGGCTATCCAACTCCGAGCAGACCGCCTTAGAAGGAGAAAAAAAAGAGGCCGCAGAAGCGTTCAAAGAGAACTCTCATCAAACCTTGGCCAAATTGATCTATGGATTGAAAGAAGTTGGGAACTTTAAACTTCCTTCCAAAAGACGCTATACATTTGAAGATTGTTTAAACCAAGTTAAACTAGGGAACATCTTTACAGTCTATTACGGGAGCGAAAGTTATCTTTCCCTTTCACCACAAGTTATGTTCCTCATGTTTGAAATGACTACCTTATTAAACCGGGATTGCATAACTTCCGCAAGGTATGCAATCTCTGAGGGACAAGGAACAATTCGCATGAACATTCGAGATGCGCTTTATCAGGATGAGGTCAACGTGACTTCCATCAAAGAGACTGACAAATTAAGTGTAACATATACGTATCAAGGCAAAACCCATCAATGCAGGTATCTATTAAAAGAAGGTGAAGATGAAAAAAAACTAAGCAAGCGAATCTCTAGAGACAAAACATTGGAACGCGACCTTCTAGTTATGAAAGCCGATTTTACTCGGCTGCTAAACTTAGGGGGAGAAAAAAAATGAGAGTTCATCAACGAGATGAATCGGCGGAGATAGAGCCTGGCAAAGTAGAGGAAAGAAGCGATATTGCTGAGAATGTTCCCTCGTCAGGGAAAAGTCTTCCTGGGTACATTCAATCCTTCCTGAATTTTATCTGGTCTGCCAACCCATCTCAGGATGTGACAAACACTTTTTTTTCTAATCGAAAAGACTCGCAAGAAGGGAGAGTATCTGATGTTTGAGGGGTTTTTGCTGGAACTAGCTAAAGTTCTGCACTTTTCGACACTCAGGCCCGATCAAAATGGTGCGTGCCTCATCATTATGAAAGAAGGTAAGATCCCCCTTCTCTTTGAACTCGATGAGCAGCTCGTCCCCAATAAAATCCTTCTCTCCACGCCCGTGATCGAATTCCCCATAGAACGGCGGACCGAAATCTATGAGGATTGCCTGAAGATGAACTCTACTAGCGAGGAGACCGTCTCGGTTAAGCCGGATGAGGATATAATCTACCTCCATAGACGCATCGCACCCGAAATCCAAGCTTCCGAACTCGAGCTGGTTGTGAACGCCTTTCTCAAGAAAGTCCGTATAATCAAAGCGCATGTCGAGGAATTGTTGAACAAGCTGCCGAAACGCCCTCAAATTCCCCCCTCTCCTTCGATACAAATCTTCCCCTATAAGGCCTAATTCTATATCATCGCAGGTGATGAACTTCTATCTCGCGAAAATCTACAACTCCTTTATAGGAGTCGGGATGTGGGCCTTTCTACTTGCACGGACGCTCTGGGCCTCTGTCAAACGTCCTCCATCCTGGACGGTCGTTCTCGATCAACTCTATAACATCGGCTTCCTCTCCCTACCCGTCGTCGCTATAACAGGCTTCTCGACCGGACTTGTTCTAGCCGCGCAATCGTTTTATCAACTCGGCGACAAAGGACTCGCAAGCGCAACTGGCCTCCTCGTTGGAAAAGGGATGCTAACAGAAATCGGCCCTGTGCTTACCGCGTTCATGGTCACGGGCCGGGTAGGCTCAGCGATAACCGCCGTCTTAGGGTCAATGCGGGTAACAGAACAAATAGATGCTCTTAAATCAATGGCGGTCAACCCTTTGAGTCATCTGGTGGCTCCCAGGATTATCAGTAGCATGACGATGCTCCCTGTCTTAACGATGTTCAGCGCGATAATGGGGATCTTTGGAGGATACTTGATTTCGATCCACCTCTTCGGGATGACATCCCAAGGCTACTTCGATCCTATGCCCGTCCACATTACTACCTTCGACATCTGGACAGGTCTGATAAAAGCTGTTGTCTTTGGTTTCATCATCAGCTCGATATCCTGCTATAAAGGATTGACAACTAGAGGAGGAGCAGCCGGAGTAGGACGTGCAACAACCAACAGCGTCGTGATCAGCTACTCCTATATTCTTATTATTAATTTTGTATTGACCATTGGCCTTAATGTCACTCATATCGCTTTAGTCGAGAGGTACGGAATTTAATGATCGAAGTAAAAGAGCTATGGAAGAGCTTTAACGGTAATGCTGTACTGAAGGGATTAAACCTCTCCGTCGAAGCGGGAGAAACAGTTGTGATTTTAGGGCGTTCCGGGTGCGGAAAAAGTGTATTGCTCCGTCACATTTTAGGTTTGGAGAAGCCCGATAAGGGGAGCGTTGAGGTCGATGGACTCCCGATCTCCCGGTTGAAAGAGGGCGAACTCTACCGAGCCATTCATGAAATGGGAATGCTCTTTCAAGCCTCTGCACTCTTCGATTCTCTGACTGTCGGCGAAAACACTGCCTTTTATTTAAACCAACATAACCGTCACACAAAAAAAGAGGTTGAAGAGCTTGTTGCCGAATCACTTGCAATGGTCGGCCTCGAGGGTAAGCAGGACGCGATGCCGGGCGATCTTTCGGGTGGAATGCGCAAAAGGGCAGCCCTTGCACGCTTAATCGTTTACCGTCCTAAAATTTTGCTCTATGATGAACCTACAACAGGGCTCGACCCGATTACGGCTATGCAGATCAACGAGTTGATTGTTAAAACGCAAAAAGAGCTGAATGCGACAAGTATCGTCGTCACCCATGATATATGTTCGGCTTTTTATGTTGCCGACAGGATTGCCTTAAATCACGAGGGGAAAATTGCCTATATCGCGAAAAAAGAGGAATTCACTAAGATCGACGATCCGATTTTACAAACATTTCTAAAAAATGCAATGCCAACGGGATTAGGATAAATGGGTGACAAATACAAGGCTTTTTGGCTAGGGATTTTTATTATCGCTGGAATCGCCATCGCATCTTGGCTGATTCTCTTTCTTAGACCCTCTTTTGGAGATGGTAAGCTTCTACTAAATGTCCGGTTCTCCAATATTGATAAAGTCGAAAGAGGAACTCGGGTGACTTTTGCCGGGAAGCCGGTCGGACAAGTTGAGGAGATCAAAGAAGTTCCTGATCCCAGAAAAAGCCCTTCGGATGAGTTTGGCAACCTTTATGTTTTTGAGCTTACACTCAGAGTCGATTCAAGAATCCATGTCTACTCTTATGACGAAATTATTTTTGCCACCTCCGGTTTGCTAGGAGAAAAGTCGATTGCAATCATCCCTAAGGCGGCCCCTCCGGGCGCTCCTCCCCCTCAAGATGTGACCCAGGAGATCCTCTTTGCACGTTCGATCGATAAGCTTGAGGAGACGCTCAATCAAATCGTCCAAGTCGCTGATAAGTTCGGCGACACCATGGATGGGATCAACACGTTTATTTCGGAAAACTCTGAGGATTTCAACATAGCTCTCAAATCACTTGCGGGAGCTGCAGACGGAGCGCAAGACTTTATGGCTGATGCCAACCCCAAGGAATTCATGATTCGTGCCGGACTGGCCGTTGACTCTGTGACAAAGGCGCTGAACAATGCTGATCACTTGATCGGGAATATCAGAGAGGCGAATTTAGTCGAGCGCTTAGGACGCAGCATCGACACAATCCATTCAGCCGTAGATCCTTTGGCTAACGGGAGCGGAACTCTTGGCCGGCTCTTGCACAACGATTCTCTTTACTTGCAAGTTTCAGGCATGATCTGCAAAGTCGACACCCTTCTTAATGACATTAACAACTATGGTTTGCTCTTCCAATATGACAAAGGATGGCAGCGTTCTCGAACCGCAAAAATCAACCGGATGAAACAGCTGTGCACCCCTTGCGATTTCTACAACTATTTCGACCGCGAGGTCGACGAAATTTCCGTATCTCTCAACCGTGTCGGAGAGGCGCTTCAGACGATGGAATGCCGCAACATTCCGGTTCAAAGCGACTCTTTTGCACAGAGCTTTCTAGAGCTGATGAGCCGTGTCGACTCTTTACGCGACTCTCTAAAACTCTATACAGAAATGCTGCTTGCGGAGTATTGTCAGAAATGCACCTGTCAATAGGAGAGAGAGTATGGATTCCATCCCCTATTCCCATCTTGAGAAAGGGACTTTTTTGATCGCAACGCCTGACGTCGAGTCAGGGATCTTTTTTCGCAGCGTGCTCTTGTTGTGTGAACATAGCCCGAACGGCTCTTTTGGGATTGTGATTAACAAGAACCTCGAACTTGAGCTCCCCGAGGAAATCCTCTCGCTGGAGCAGCTCAATAATGCCAACGTCGGCATCCGCGCCGGCGGTCCTATTCAGACCAACCAGATGATGCTTGTCCACTCCTCAAGCAAAATTCCCGAACAGACCATCGAAATTTGCGAAGGGGTTTACCTCGGTGGAGACCTTCAATTTCTTCAGGACGCGATTATCGAAGAAAATGGCCCCGCTCTTCGGCTATGCTTCGGCTATGCGGGCTGGCAAGCGGGCCAGTTAGAGCGCGAGTTTCTTGACAGTGGCTGGTTTATCTGTCCGGCCTCTTCCAAACATATCTTCGAAACTGCGCCTGAAAAACTCTGGCAGGAGCTCTTACGGGAGCTGGGTGGCAGGTACGCCACGCTCTCCATGATCCCCGAAGACCTAACTCTCAATTAGATATTATGTAACTATTTACCTCTGCTCACTCCTAAGCAACTTGACAAAAGTTAACTTTGGAGAGCCTCAAACAAGGAACCTGATACCAATTATTATTAATTTTTAATAAAGAAAATTTTCCTTTGGTAAATTATCGGATTACCGTATAATGATAACAAAGAATATTAGATGATTATCAGTTTTAGCGACCATATAACTGAAGACATTTTCGATGATCGGAATAGCAAGAAAACACAAAAAAGATTGCCGGCTTACTTACATGCTACAGCAAAACGAAAACTCGATATGATAAATGCAGCCTTTCGCTTAAATGATTTGGAAAGGCCACCGAACAATCGGCTAGAAAAGCTTAAAGGGTATAGAGCTCATCAACATAGCATCCGAATTAATGATCAATTTCGAATCGTCTTTACATGGGTTGACGGAAATGCTGAAGAAGTAGAGATAGTTGATTATCATTAAGGAGAACAATTTTATGAGGCTGCCTAAAAATAGAAGGCCGACACATCCCGGGGAGATATTGCTTGAAGAGTTTTTGAAACCCCTGCATATTTCTCAAGCAGTTTTTGCTAAACATCTTGGGTGGACCCCAGCCAAGTTAAATGAGATTATTCGAGGAAAAAGAGGGATTACGCCGGAAACTGCTATAGATCTTGGGATGGCTTTGGAGACATCCCCTATTTTTTGGTTAAATCTCCAGTTGCATTATGATCTTTGGGAAGCTGTCGAGCAGAAAAGAGAAATCCCTCCAATTAAAATGGCTATGTAGGTTAGTACATTACGTCAAGTCAATGCCAATTCCTGCTATTGTCCAAAGTGCCCGATTTTCCAATCGGGCACGGTCTGCGCAAAAAGATCCGAAATATTGCCAGAAAATCGACAAAAATACCGAAGGGAATGCAAAATACCGGGAGTTTGCTATTAGATCCTGAGAGATTTTTGTTCAGATTGGACGATCGGTAGCGAAGTAAATAGGCTTGCGCTCTTTACGAACCACCGATCGTCCAAAGTGCTTGATTGGTAAATCGGGCACGGTCTGGACAAAAAGATCCAGGAGATAATAGCAAACTCCCGGTATTTTGCATTCCAATAAAAAAGCCCTTTTGGCTAGGCCAAAAGGGCAGGTTACTCCAAGGTAAAGAGGAGGGGGAGTCTTAACGCTTGGAGAATTGGAAACTCTTACGGGCTTTTTTGTGGCCGTATTTTTTACGCTCTTTTTTGCGGGGATCGCGGGTGAGGTAGCCTTCAACTTTAAAATCGTGCTTACTCCCTTCGTTTTGGAGGACGAGCGCGCGGGCGATCCCTAGGCGGGTCGCGATCACTTGTCCTTCAATCCCACCGCCGTTTACGCGGACAATAATATCATAGTTTTTTTCGGCGTCGATCATTGAAAGAGGAGAAAGGATTGTATCTCTTTGAATCTCCAAGGGGAAATAATTTTCGAAATCGCGTCCGTTGACATTGACCTTTCCGCTGCCTGGGCGAAGACGGACGCTGGATACTGCGCGCTTGCGACGGCCTGTTGCTACATGTTCTTCAAGTTTTGCCATGAAATACCTTTTAGATCTCTACTTTAATGGGTTTTTGCGCTTCGTATGGATGCTCCTCGCCGGCAAAAACGCGTAGCTTGCGGAGCTGCTGCTTGCCCAAGCGGGACTTGGGCATCATCCCTTTCACCGCGCGGGTAATGATATAATCAGGCTTGCGCTCTTTCATGTTGCGGTAAGGAATTTCGCGCTGCCCACCGATATGACCGGTGTAATAACGGTAAATTTTTTGCCCCTCTTTATTGCCGGAGACAACGATTTTATCGGCATTAATGACAATTACACCGTCTCCCGTATCGAGGTTAGGGGTAAATGACGGCTTGTGTTTTCCGCGCAGGACTTTCGCGATCTCGGAGCAGAAACGGCCCAGAGTTTTTCCGGAAGCGTCGAATAGGTACCAATCGCGCCGGACTTCTTCTTTTCGCGTCAGTGTTGTTGTGGTTTCTTTCTTGCGTTGCATAACTTATGTACCTTCGATGTTAAGACGAACATCATAGAATGATGGTCTTTTTTTTGCCAAGAAAAAGAGTTTGTCAACAAGCGTTTTGTTTCAAAATGTAGATGGCTATCAGTACAAGAATTAAAAAAATCCCTGTAATTCCATGAAAAATTTGATAAAAAAGACGGGGACGGCGTCCGCCTTTCGCAATCAATGTTCCGCAGATAATGTCGCAGACGATGAGCAGGAAGGCGAACAAGAGTTTCATATGCAGCCAGGGAGCTTTCCAATTCAAGTCCTTTAAAAAAAGGAGCAGCAGCCCGAAGAGGACCGCGAGGATCATCGAGGGAAGGTCGACGAAAAAGTATATTCTTTTGTTTATGCGGTTCATCGCCTGAAAGATCTCGTCGGACTCTTTCGCCTGATACCCGAGCAGCCGGGTCAATATGAGCAGCGACCCGATCCAGATGAAGATAAAAAGGACATGAAAAAATTTTAAAATAGCCATGGCAATTGAATTGTGAAATGTGTTTGTGCTAGCATACTCGCCTATGAAAAAAGATCCAAAAACATTTTTTATGCGCACTTATGGGTGCCAGATGAACGAGCTCGACACCGAGGTGATGGCGGGCATTCTGGCAAAACGGGGGCTGACCCAAACCGAAGATGAAAATCAAGCCGATCTGCTGATTTTCAATACCTGCTCGATCCGCGATTTGGCTGAACGAAAAGTGATGGGGAAGCTCGGACAGCTAGGGCGCCAGAAAAAGCGTGAGCGCATCATCGGTGTAACCGGCTGCATGGCAAATGCGAAAAAGGAGAGCCTCTTCCAAAAGCTTCCTCACGTCGATTTCGTCTTGGGAACGAACAATATCCACGATCTGGACGGCGTTCTGGACGAGGTGTTGCACAGCGGGCTGCAGACGGTGCGCACCGATGAGGAATTCTACCAAGAACTCGACTATACGGCAGCAAAGCGGATGGATAAGCATAAAGCCTATGTCTCGATTATCCGCGGCTGCGACAAATACTGCACCTACTGCGTCGTCCCCTACACGCGTGGGCCGGAGGTCTCTCGCCATCCCGACAGCATCGTCGAGGAGTGCCGAAAATTGATCGGCGAGGGATTCAAGGAGATTACCCTTCTCGGTCAAAACGTTAACAGCTACGGCAAAGACAAGCCGGAATGGAATGCCCTTTTCCACGATCTACTCTACCGACTCGATAAAATCGAGGGGCTGAACCGAGTCCGCTTTTTAACCAGCCACCCGGTCGACATCACCAGGGAGCTGATGGAGGCGGTCCGCGATCTTCCCAGCCTCTGCGAACACGTTCATTTCCCCCTCCAGGCGGGCTCTAGCCGGATTTTGCGCAAAATGCACCGGATCTACACGAAAGAAGAATACATGGAGAAGGTGGAACTCCTGCGCAGCCTTCTCCCTGATGTGGCGCTTGGGACCGATATGATCGTCGGCTTCCCGACTGAGACAGAGGAAGAATTCGAAGAGACGATGGAGGCGATGCGTCAAGTCCGCTACAGCAACGCCTTTCTCTATACCTACAGCCCGCGTAAAGGAACCCCTGCGAAACGGTGGGCTGACGACGTTCCCGAAGAGGTTAAAGCCGAGCGGCATAGCCGCCTACTCGCGCTGCATAACCGGATATCCTCGAAGCTGATGAGCGAGATGCTCGGCCGCGAGGTCGAGGTGCTCGTGGAACGGCGCAACCATAAGGATCAGCGCTACCTCAAAGGGTTGACCCGCTGCTGGCGCAATGTCATTTTCGAGGGAGACGAGAAGCTAGTCGGAACGCTCCAAAAAGTGACTTTACATAGCTTCATGCACAATACTTTTATCGCAACCCTTTGAATTATGGCCTATATCGAGACATTGGCTCCTCGCGGCTACGATCCTTACGCTTTGTTTGCCTATCCCTACAAAGAGGGGATCCGCAATTTATACAACTGCGACCAACCGACATTGTGGGGACGTGTCAGGCAAGCCGCTGTCGGGATTCTCCTTCTTATCCCCCTGATTAATACTATCGCCTTTCTGATTCTTCGGGATGCGACCTCTCTTCCTATCTTTAATGACGACACGCGAGTTGTGCAAAGCGAAGAGATTCCGGAGGCGATTCGAGAACTCAATGAAAGACGTAATACGGCTATTATCCAACAAAGCCTCTACCCATCCATCGCAATAATCGAAGCTGAAGCTATCGAACAAATCGAACTGTTCCATGTTGAGCAAGTCCAAACCCACCTTGAAGATTCCGCGAATCGCCATCGAGATTTAGTTCAACGGGACGGCAAAATCTATAGCCCTCGTTATCGGCGTGCCAGGACTCGAGAAAAGGGCCTCCCTTCCGCAAACTTTTCCCAAGTGGGCGGCCTTCATCAATACCGAGGGAACAATCACTTGTGCGGCTACTACGCCCTCTTCTTTATGTTTCAAGCGGTCAGCGGCCATAATCAATTCGCCAATAGAGACTTTTTTCACCCAATGCTGATGAAATGGACCGACATGATTGCCAAAAAACGAGCCCGAAGCTGGCTCTACAGCCACCGCGACCGGCAAATCCCTGCCGCTTTAAACGTTTCGGTGCGCGGATTGAGTCGCGATGACATCCAGTACTTAGGGCGTGTCGTCAATTGAAAAATTGATTGAATTTCTCATGAATATTGCAGATGATTATCAGCCAAATTGGCTGGTATATGAGAAGATATGCACTGAGATATGATCAATGGGAACGAATACGTGATCTTTTACCTGGTCG
>JAFIGI010000052.1 GCA_020831465.1 Chlamydiales bacterium | reverse complement strand
TGACCGATCATAAGTGAACCCATATTTCTAATATTGGTTCACTTATGATCGGTCAATCACGGGGCTTTGACGCAGGTCAAAATGTAAATTTTTCAACTGATTCTGCTATAGCGCAAAAGGTGAAATTCTGAATCAAATCCCGCCGAATTTATTCGAAAATCGCCTCTTTTTCAGGGTCGACTATTATAGCATAAAAGCTTAAAAGCGTAAATACTCAAAACCTTAAGCGGAAGATTTTTCGTGGCGTCTCTGTAACAACGGTCAGATTAGGAGAAAAGCTCGGCATGGGATCCGATCCGCACCAGAATTAGCACGCCTTCCTTTTCTTCGACTCGGTAGATCAATTGCACGTCCGGCTTGATATGGCACTCTCTCGCCGGATTCCATTTCCCCGAAAGGGCGTGGTCTCGAAACTTTTCTGGAAGAACCTTTCCGGAGACTAATAGCTTTAGGACCTCGTCCAAAATCTTAAGAGTCGATCGATCGTGCTTGAACCTCTTCAAGTCCGACTTGAACCTGCTTCCCGGCTTAATCTTCAGCATGCGGATTCATTCCCATCGCGTCCCAAAATTCGTCGACTGATTCGAAGGTTTCATCTTTTTCCTGAGCTTCTTTTAGGGCCTTCTGAGTTTCTTTATTCGGCTTATGGCTCCGGGTACACTTGGGCATCTCTTTCCGGGCGAAGGAAAGGAGGTACTCGCTGATGGTCATATGGGACTTAGTGGCGAGCATCTTGATATACATTCGCTCCTCTTCAGTACAATCAACACTAAGCCTGACCTTATGATGCTTATGGGTGTTCATAGCTACCTCTATTTACTTATAATACCATTATACTTAAAAATGCATTATAAGTAAATAAACTCCAATAGGTTTAGGGGAAAACCTGTTATTTGGCGCCTCAAAGTCATGTAACACGGTGTTACATCGGGCTAACCGAAAAGGCTCTGCCCCTCTCAAATATGCCAAAAACAAATCGTTGGGATGCCACACAAAATAGAAATCGCTGTAAAGGCTATTTATTTGCCCTATACCGTATTTACGCGTTTCGGTATCTAAAAACGTATAGGGATAAGATCGTCGATTGTAGGGCAAATATGAAGGCTTGAGATGCGAACAGCTTCAACAATGTGGGAATGTTAATGGATATTCAAGGTTTTAGCTTGGTTAGGTTTTTTTTGAAGTACTTATGGGCTCTGACTCAAAAAGAATTAGTCGAAAGGGCCAATTTGCACCCCGCCTTATGTGGGCTCTGTTGAGAGAGGAGAAAGAAATATTGCCCTCGAGAACATTGTCGCGATCGCTAAAGCTTTGAAGTGTTCATCGAAGGACTTAATGCCTGATTGAATGACGGGGTTTAGAGTTTTTTTGGTCACACATTGCTCACACTCGCGTTACATCGACGCCAATCAAAACCAGCAAATGGCAGTTGATTTTAGGGGAATGCTTCTCTATTATGTCTGATGTGAACGGCTGACACGTATTGTCAAATAAAGGAAAAAGACGGAATCATAATCCGTGGGTCGTTGGTTCAAGTCCGACTGCCGCTATTTCACCTATCTTACTGTAAATTAGCGAACAATAGATCGATTGATTTCCTTGAAATTAAAATTCACTCCGGAAAAATAGCCCAACGCGCACAAATAGCACAGTTCGGTACTTTGTAGCACTCCCTCAATCAATGGGATAATGCCACCTGCTATAACGAGCAGTTACGGAAAACGTTTCCTCTCTCCAACGTTCTCAGCGGAAATGCTTGGAGTTGATAACTCGCCTGAACCATTGATGAAAAAATAGACTAAAAAGTCTAAATTAGATATAATGATCTTTTCTTATTACCACAGGAGTGTGAAACTTGAAGAGATCGTTAGAGGAGAGTCTACCTTTTGCTGAGGCGTTTGCACGTCTTCTACACCCTTTTGCCGAAGTGGTGATCCACGACCTTGGCAAAGATCAAATAGAGGCTATTTATAATCCTCTCTCTCGGCGTGAGGTCGGAGATGATTCCTATCTAGATCGCATTGAGTTTTCCGAATCAGAAAGAGTTATTGGACCTTACGATAAGACGAATTGGGATGGGAGGCCGATGAAGTCAATAAGCATTGTGATTCGCAATCTGTCGGGAAAGGCTGAAGGCTTTCTATGCGTCAATATGGATGTGTCAGCTTTTACGACTGCACATCAACTGCTGCAGTCGTTTTTAAAAAATAGCGACTCTCCAGCGCAATCTCATCCCCTTTTTAAAGAGGACCTCTATGAAAAGATCAACCTCTATGTTCTTAAATATTGTCGTGAACGCCAGGTTAGTACGGAGGCTCTTAGTCGTGAAGATAAAAAAGAGATCATCGGAGCTTTAGCAAAAGATGGAGCTTTCGATGGGAAAAATGCAGCGATTTATATTGGCCGAGTTTTAGGAATTTCTAGAGCAACTGTATATAACTATTTAAATGAAAAAGGGTTAAAATGAAATATCCTGTATTTAAATTAGAAAATTATCTTGCTAAAAGAGAGTTTATTGCTCCTTTCAATCTCTGTGCGTCTGACGTGGAAACGCATTCGATGCGTGAAATCATTGAAATGGCTGACCAAGAGAGCTTCAATCTCTGGAATGGTTTGAATCTAGGCTATACCGAAACACAGGGCAATCCCTTATTGCGCGAAGAGATCCGTAAGCTATATGGAGAAGAGATCAATCAGAAAGAGATACTCTGCTTTGCCGGTGCTGAAGAGGGGGTTTATTGCTCTTTTCAGGCTTTACTGGAATCAAATGATCATGCGGTAGTCGTAACACCATGCTATCAATCACTTGAATCTCTTCCCTCGTCCATTTGTTCTACGACGAAAGTCCCGCTTCAATATCAAAAGCGCTGGGAGTTGGATATAGAGGAAATTGCAAATGCCATCCAACCAAATACGAAAGTACTCGTTGTGAACTTTCCTCATAATCCTACAGGAGCGCTCATCACAAAAGATACACAGCTAGCTCTTGTTGAATTGGCGCGCAAACATGGACTTTGGATTTTTTCTGATGAAGTTTATCGACTGCTGGAGGTTAATCCAGCTGACAGAATCCTACCTTTTGCAAGCATTTATGAGAAGGGAATCAGTTTAAGTGTCATGTCAAAGGCGTATGGGTTAGCAGGTCTACGAATCGGTTGGATCGCTTGCAGAGAGAGTAGCCTGCTAGAAAAGATGAATGAAATTAAACACTACCTATCCATTTGTAATAGCGGCCCCTCAGAAGTTCTAGCCTTAATGGCTCTTAGAGCAAGCGAAAAAATATATGAATGCAACCGATCTTTATTGCAGGATAACCTCAAACAATTCGATCATTTTTTTGAGAAGTATCAAAATTGGTTTGAGTGGATAAGGCCCAAAGGAGGATGCATCGGTTATCCTCTTTTTAAAGGCGCTCTTCCCATTGAGAAAATAGCCGATGATTTGCTTGAGCAGTCTGGAGTTCTGATTCTTCCAGGGAATATCTATGATGACAAATCTAATCATTTTCGAGTCAGTTTTGGCCGTAAATCTCTTCCCCAAGCATTAGAAAGATTTACTCAATTTATAGAAAAAAATCAGATTAAGTGGAGAAAGGGGGGAGTTTTTACTCATTGAGCGTTGAGGACCATTCGGGCAGGCTTTTCTAGAAAAGTTTAATGTGTAATTAAGATTGATTAGGCTTGAGGGTTTCATTGGACGAGCCAATTTTCTTTTAGGTTGATTATTAAAACTCAATAAAGAAGACTGATCTAAAATTGAAACTCTATCGAGGGTAAAATGAGAATTTGGTGTTGTGGTGATTCGGGCATACCCTGCCCTTTAACAAGTGAGCAAAATGGTACAAAATGCCCTATTATTCAAAAAATTTGTGATGTTATAGTAGATTTGTTGAGATCTCTTGCGTCTTTCTTCTGCTGTATTGAGGCTGAGCCTGAGGCTGATTTTTCCGGTCTATTCGCATCTTCGGTACCTCCTAAAATTAGTGAACGGTCAAATTTAACTGGCTCTTCTACTTTGAAAGAGTCTTCTTCTGAAGAGGAAGGGGGTAATTGTTCCAGTAATTCGCAATCCTCTAGTAGTAGCGAGGCCGTTCTAACAGAAGAATACAACGAAGAACAAAGCGATTTGGATGATCTGGTCTTGGAAGGGAATGGAGATTAGCGACAATTAATTACAGGGATAGGATAGGCCTCGAATTAATGCAGAGACATTCGTCACAAAACTCTAATTTCAAGAGGGGAATGAATTATTTGCAACTCCTTAAAATCAAAGACTGAAAAGTGAGCTATACTGCGTTTTTAAGAAACAAAAAGAGGGTACCTTTCAATAGATAGTTAGCAGTTGAGTGGGTAAAAATAATTAATTAGGAGAATTTCTTTATGGCACCTATACAGCCCAACGAAGAAGTCATCTATAAGGCTGATCTAAAGCATGGAAAAAGAGCGACGATTAAGCAAGTAGCCGGATTTAACAAAACATCTGTAGAGGTGAAGTTAATGGTCCAAATTAGCGAAATGCGCCGTCAAAATCAGGAAGGGAACGAGTCTACTTTTGAGGCTCGGGAAGCAACAGGACGGGCTATCGACAGCGCGGTAAGTGATTTGCTCAAACTAAAAAATGAAGTCGTTAATCAAGTTATAGATCACACTGGGGTTTTTAAGAAATCTAAATTGCAAAGGAGTTTAAGTTTTAACAACGGCCCCCCTAAAGACTCCGGAAAAAAAAATCAAAAAAAGTCCCAAACATTTGGGAATAGCACTGCTTCTTTTCTAGCGAGTAAAAAACCGGATGCTGCCCAGACTGTGATTTTTTTTCAAGATGCTTTTAAGGCCTTTTTTGGTAATAACAGCGAATGGGTGAAAACAGAGGGAATCTATCGCTTAAGTGCGGAAAGTGATCTATTGAGTAAGGCTCATATCAAATTTCTTAGTGGCGAAACATATACCCAAATTATGGATGAATTGGATCCCCAAAAAAAAAATCCCATTTTAAGCGCATGTCTGATTAAAAAGATTTTGAGCCAGAGTTTTGTACTAATTCCCTATGAGGATTATAAAAAATATCTCAGCAATGTAAATTCGACTAATGAGCCTGAAGTAATGCGTGCGATGCAGAAAGTCTATAACAACCTGGATCCCAACAGGAAGATATTGCTGATCGCTCTTTTTAAGCATTTAGAACGTGTTGATGCATACAGTAAAAAAACCGATAACTATAACAAGATGTCTGCTTCAAATCTCGCAATAGTATTCGCTCCTGTGATTACAAGATTCTCGGAAGGGGAGGCCTCAGATCAATTGGCTGAAAATACAAAGACCACAGAAATTTTAAGAATTTGCATCGAAAAAACAGATCGAAAAGAGAAGGTTCATTGGCTCGAGACCAACGTGGAGTGAAAGGCTTCAAAGGAAGAAAAGTTCGATAATCTCGACTTCTGCGTCTCCGAGCTGACTTAATTTAATCTTACCTCGGAGACTCTCAATTCAATCTCAATCAACATCTTGCAAAACTTCCCTCTAAAAAATGTAAATTTTTCAACTGATTCTGCTATAAAGTCGAGATAATTAAAAAGGGTACCTTTTTCTCGACTTATTCAATCTAAATGGATACATTCGGATGAGATTCAAATTTAACTGTCGGAGCCGAATGTCATGCAAGGAACGCTTGAGAAAACCGAGTCGAGAGAATGGGTTGCAGTCGATAATCAGGGGGTGCGCCTTTTTGGGGTTCTTCACCGCCCCCTTCAAAAGGAGACTCCTCCCGTTGTTCTCATTCTTCACGGGTTTGCCAGTAGCAAGCATGGCTCTAACAGATGCTATGTCATTTTGGCTGAAGCTCTAGCAAAAGCAGGAATTGCTTCGCTGCGTTTCGATTTCAGAGGTTCCGGAGATAGCGAAAGCACCCTAAGTGCATCCTCTTTCGAGGACTTGATCTCCGATGCACTGGCCTTTTCTAAACATCTATCCTCTCTTGATAAGATTGACACGTCGCGCATGGGTCTATTTGGCGCTTCTCTTGGAGGGGCGATTGGTGTCGAGGCTTGCGGACGTGGCGCTGAGGCAAAAGCTCTAGCACTTTGGGCTCCTGTTGCGAGCGGAGAGCTCTGGTTGCGCGATTTTATCATGAAGCAGCCTGAGCTAATCCATGCCGATCCGCACGCTATTCTGGGCACGTATAGAGGAATTCAACTCACATCCGCCTTTAGAGAGCAGTTCGCCCGCCTTTTTGCCTACAAAACTCTTGCCTCGATGCCACATCTCCCTTTCTTGCATATGCATGGTGAAAAGGACGAGACAATCTCGATCGCTCACCAGGAGGCTTTTCAAAAGGCATGCACTTCTAATGCTAAATTTATCGCCTATCCTGAAGAGCAGCACTCTCTGGGATACGCGAAGGCCTTCCCGGATGTCATCCATGAAACGCTCGCCTTTTTCAAGGAACATTTGGCGTGAAAAGTCCGATTGAAGAAGAGCGTCTGAACTATCAACCCCGTCTCCCTCACTCTCTTCGCGATCTCTCTTCTCTAGATATAATCGAGGGAGCGGCAACCGAGGCTAAAGGTAGAACAGAGAAAATTAAGGAGCTACTTCCGAAAATCTACGGAGGTAGGATCGTGACGTTTAAAGAGGGGAAGACTAAATCACACGCCGCCCTGCGTGTCGGGGTGGTTCTCTCCGGAGGCCAGGCAGCAGGCGGCCATAATGTAATCACCGGTTTGTTCGATGCGCTAAAAAAAATGAATCCCTCTTGCCGCCTCTTTGGCTTCTTGAATGGTCCTTCGGGCATTGTGGAAAATCGCACGATCGAAATAACCCAAGAGATTCTGGTCGGTTACCGCAATACAGGGGGCTTTGACCTGATCGGTTCGGGCCGGACAAAGATCGAGAGCCCTGAACAGCTTGAAGCTGCACGCAAAAATGTGGAATCCCTCGCACTAAACGGTCTGGTGATCATCGGAGGAGACGATTCCAATACGAATGCCGCCCTTTTAGCAGAATATTTCGCATCTCACGGCTGCCACACGCATGTGATCGGAGTTCCCAAGACGATCGACGGTGATTTAAAAAATGCCCAAGTTGAAATCTCTTTTGGATTCGACACAGCTTGCAAAACCTATGCAGAGATAATCGGCAACATCGCCCGTGATGCCGTTTCGGCTAAGAAGTACTACCATTTCATCAAGCTAATGGGGCGCAGCGCTTCGCATATCACCCTTGAATGTGCGCTGCAAACCCATCCGAATATCGCTCTTATCGGAGAAGAAGTGGCAGCCCGTAATATGACCCTAGAGCAGATCACGGAACAAATAGCCGACGTCGTTTGCAAGCGCGCGAAAGAGAATAAAAATTACGGGGTTGTGTTAATCCCTGAAGGGCTTATCGAATTCCTGCCTGAGATGAAACAACTCATCGGCGAGCTGAATAAAATGATGGCAAAAGATGTCGAGGATGCCCTTTCGGGGCTTTCGGAAAGAGCGCGCGAAACTTTTGATTACTTGCCCAAGCAGATTGCGGAGCAGCTTCTGCTCGACCGCGACCCGCACGGAAACGTCCAGGTCTCACATATCTCTACAGAAAATCTGCTCATCCATACTGTGAAACACCTTCTGGAAGGCCGTGGGGATTACAAAGGTAAGTTCAATCCAGTCAACCACTTTTTGGGTTATGAGGGACGCTCTTGCTTTCCTTCGAACTTCGATGCTGATTATTGCTATAGCCTCGGTTTTGCCGCAGCGATCCTGATCGATTCGGGACGTACTGGCTATATGAGTGTTGTACACAATCTCGCTAAGCCGGTCGAAGAGTGGGAGGTTGGCGGAATCCCGATCACAATGCTGATGAACATGGAAGAACGTAAAGGCAAGCTCAAGCCGGTGATCGAAAAAGCCCTCGTAGATCTTGATGGAGAGCCCTACAGGCTTTTCGTGCACTACCGAGATTCATGGAGCCTGGAAGATCAATACTGCTATCCGGGACCGATTCAGTTTTTCGGCCCTTCCTCTCTGACCGATTTGACGACATATACTCTGAAGCTTGAACAGCATGTTGAACTATGTATTTAAGTGATTTTGCGATTGAGAGCCCTCCGCATGAATTTGAACAGGAAGCCTTTTTGAGATGGTTGAAAGAGAGACATCCCAACTTCATTGACAATATTCAAAGGGTTTGCTGCAAAGAGAATAAGATTTCTAAACGCCGATTCGTGATCTCAGAGCTTCGCTACTTAGACTATGGCGAAAAAAGTGCTCTTTTTGACGCGTATGCTGAGAAAGTGTTTGAAACTCTTTATCTTTCAAAAAACTCCCCTCCTGAAGAGATAATCCATGTGACGTGTACCGGCTACCGCTCTCCAAGCGCGGCCCAAGTTTTGGCTACGCGGCGGGGCTGGGAGGCTGTTACAAAAGTGACGCACGCCTACCATATGGGTTGTTTGGCCGCCCTTTCGGCGATTCGCATTGGTGCAGGATATGCATCATTGGGAAGCAAAGAGATAGATATTGTCCATACTGAGCTTTGTTCGCTCCATTTGAATCCCTCGTTGACGACAAGCGAACAGTTCGTCGCCCAGAGCCTCTTTGCCGACGGCACGATAAAGTACACCCTGACCTCTGACTGTAAAGGGCCGGGATTCCGCATTCTTGCCCAATTAGAGCGCATGATCCCAGACACAGAAGAATTGATGAAATGGGAGACCGCCTCCTGGGGGCTCAAAATGACCCTATCGAGAGAAATTCCCCTCCGAATCGTGCGCGTGGTCGCTCCCTTTGTTGAGGAGCTGGCCAAGGGGCGTCCCCTCGAAGATCTCATCTTTGCAATACATCCCGGTGGTCCGAAAATCATCGAATTGATCGAAAATAAACTGAAGTTGTCGAAAAAGCAGGTTGCTGCGACAGAGAAAATCCTCTATGGACGCGGGAATATGTCCTCAGCAACTTTGCCCCATATTTGGGAGGAAATCCTCCACAATGCTGAATATCCTTCGGGAAGTTTGATCTTGGGGTTGGCTTTCGGCCCCGGACTCACGATAAGCGGAAATCTACTGGAGAAAATCGCATGAAGCAATGGCTGTTTTACATTCCTTTTTTTGTGCAAGCGGCGGTGATTTTATTCGACGAGTTCTTTTTTCATGTTAAGCGCGGACTGCCGCTCTGGGAACGAATTGGCCATCCTCTCGATACCTTCAGTATTGTCATCTGTTTTTCTTATGTTCTGGTCTTCCCTTTCAGCAAAGGGGCTCTTGCTCTCTTTATCATCCTAGGAGTCATCTCTTGCTTGCTCATTACAAAAGATGAGTTCGTCCATAGCAAAGAGTGCGAAGGGAGAGAACATTGGCTTCACGCCCTTCTCTTCGTGACCCACCCCCTTGTTCTCATCAGCATCGGCTGGCTCTGGAGCCATGGAGAACAATACCGCCCCTTTCTCACTATCCAGCTCATCTTCGTCTCGCTTTTTTGCCTCTATCAGCTCGTTTACTGGAATTTGGTGTGGAAAGAAAAAAAGTAAACAATGCTTTCTATGACGAGCTTAAAGAGGGGTGGCACCGGGCGCATGACCATCCGATCGCGCTTTTGCGCGCCGAAAACCGCGCCCGCATTCCTTGGATTCAACATCATATCCCGACCAAGTCTGCCGTTCTCGATATCGGCTGTGGTGGAGGCTTTCTTACAAATGCCCTCGCACAAGCCGGACATGCCGTTTCCGGGGTTGATCTTTCCAAAGAAAGTCTCCGGATCGCCGCCCAATCCGATACGACCGGCTCGGTACGCTACTCGTGCGCCGATGCATACGCCCTTCCATTCGAAGAGCGGTCTTTTGATATTGTGTGCGCGATGGATCTTCTCGAACATGTTGAAGCCCCTGAAAAAGTAATCAGCGAGGCTGCCCGTGTCTTGCGTTCCGGCGGGCGGTTTTTCTTCCACACCTTCAATCGCAATTGGGTGAGCTATCTGATCGCTTTGAAAGGGGTTGAGTGGTTCATGCCTAACGTTCCTAAAAACATGCACCTCTATCGCAATTTTATCAGACCTTGTGAGCTTGAGCGGATGCTTTCAGTCCACGGTTTGGAAGTCGAAAAGATACGTGGCTTGAATCCCGTGTGTGATGTTGCTTTCTTCAAGACCCTCCTTACCCGCCGCATCTCAGAGCATTTCCGCTTTAAACTTGGTCGCTCCCTTCTGTGCGGTTATATGGGCTTTGCAACTCTTCACAGTATCTCGTGTCCAACTGCTCCAGATGCGGAAAGGCCTGCTTGAGATAACCGATTCCCTTTTCCGTAATGGATGGGCACCCATAGAGAATGAGTTTTCTCAAGCTTTGTCGAAGGGAGTGGGAAACCTTAAGAAAATGTTCATCCCTAACGTCTAATTGCGAAAGATTGAGTTCATTTAAGGAAAGGGTGCTCTGCAAAATGTTTCCGATGGACTCTTGGTCGTTGTATGTGCCTCCCAGGCTTAAGCTCTCCAATTCGGAAAATCGTTTGAGCAAAAATTGGGTTGTCAGATTTGTAAAGTTACGCCCCCTGAGTCTGATTCTTTTTAGGGAGATCTCCTCAGGGAGCTCGAGTGTTTCCAAGCAAATGTTTGATGTATCTAGGAGCGTCAGCTCTGAGATTTCCGGATGTCTCTTGAAAATATAGGTTAAGGATGCGTTATCCGCTTTTTCAGTAATTTCAAGATGGAAGGATTGGAGTTTGGGGAAAAAGTTGACGGCTCTCTCGATTTGGTTTTGGGCATGGATAAATTGCATTTCAATCCCCGAAATTTGTCCCTTTACCTCCGAAAGAGCTTGAAATAGTGGGGGAAATGCGTAGAGCCCGGACGGAAAGCGAATGGTGCGCAGCTTTGGCAACTGCCTAAGAAGTCGAGCAAGGTTTTCCTTGTATGTACCTGTGTTGAGCGGCAAACTCACCAAACATGAGAGGGAAAGACGTGTAATGTAAGCCCGTTCTTCTTCTTTTAAGCTCTCGATGAAGGGTAGGGCATCGGCAGCCTCTCCATTTTGTCGCATCCTTTCGCTTAGCATGCGCTCATAAGTTCTCTTCAAAAGAGAGATATAAATCCCCTCCGGTGGTAGCTTTCGTATAAGCTTAAGAGGGAGAGCACCTCCTTTTTCAAGAAGAGCGGCTATTATTTTTGGGTCATCGAAAATCCTTTTGAACCGCCTGGAGACGAGCCTACCCTGCGAATAGGCCGCTCTAGCCTTCCAAAAAGGGCTCGAATCGATCGTTTTTAAAAAAATAGTTAAGAATATCTCGTCGGATAGGTAGATAAAAGGAGATCGGACCGTCTCGCAATTTGGTGAAATAGGCAGAATATTCATCTTTATCAACATCTAACATTTATATGTTAGAATAAAATAAAAAAATTAAATTATCATGTCCCAACCTCCTGATTTTAATCCCCGCACCAGTTTTGAATTTTTTCCTAGGAGAGTGATACCCTGTTGTGATCGCCAGCCCATCTATGCGGCCCTTATCATTCTAGGAGTTATCGGAATTGGTGCTTTAGGAATGGGATTGGCCTGCTTCGGAGCCTCTCAATCCTTGTGGGGTATCTCCGCCCCCTTTTCGCAGATCAGTCAGATCAATGCCATTATCATGATGTCAGCCGGCGGAGGAGCGGGATTTGTTTTATTCACAGCCGGCGCTGTGGGATCTGTAAGAAATTGCATCAGGAAGAAAGAGAACAAGATCCGAGAACTGCAACAGCAACACGAGGAAGCAAGAACGAATAAAGAGAATGAGATTCAAAGGCTGCAGCAGCAGCTCGAGCAAGCAAGAACGAAGGGAGGAGAGGAGTTCGACAAGCTGCAACAGCTGCTCATCGAAGAGGAATGGGAGGTTGTGAGCACCTCGCCTTCTGGGGAAAAGCCTCCTAGCCGTGTCGAGCAGGCTTTTGAATTCTTTGACTACGAGCAAATTGCCGAGCAAAAATATCAGACCGTGTTGGATGAATATGTGCGGAATTTGGGTTTTGCCTACTTAGTGACACTCGGTTCAGAGGTCGAAAAATCCTTAGATAAAGATCTAAACAACGCGTTGCTTATAAGCTTGAAAAAGGTTCTCTTATATCTAACCAAACCCGAAGTAAATGGTCCGCGGATTTCCTATCAATCTATGGTTAGAGAACTTAGGGCAGCGATCAACTCTCTTGAATACAAGAAGATTTCGGATAAAAAGGGCGATGACTTGCAGCCGGCAGTGTTGAAGCTAAGAGATTTTGTGCGCCATCTGTGTCTGATTCGTTGGAAAGGAACGCATCTT
This sequence comes from Chlamydiales bacterium, assembly GCA_020831465.1. Lineage (GTDB taxonomy): Bacteria > Chlamydiota > Chlamydiia > Chlamydiales > JAAKFR01 > JAJACP01. The sequence goes on along the minus strand of JAFIGI010000052.1, from coordinate 2,505 downwards.
CATAATTATCTTAAAGATATTGTGCATTTGACAATAGGAAAGGACGAACTGACTGAGTCTGATTTGGAACCCTATCCTGACAAGATTCTCGAGCTGAACCGGGCTGTGAAAGAATCTGCTCTCAAAAAATCACTTTTAGCTTTGGAATGGCAGAAGCTCAGAGGTGCGCTAGGCCTGGAAGATTTCGGCATGAAGAACATTCCTAATGTGCGAAATATTCAGTATTTTATAAATGAGAATAACGAAATATTGCCGATCACATACGCGCGCCACGGAACACCGACAGCCCTTGGGGATGACTATTCTTCGATGGGGATTGCGGTGAGACGGGTTGCTGGGCCTCTAACCTGGTTGTTTTTAGGCTTAGAACTGGAGAGCGGAGAAGAGGTAACGGTCGATTATCAAGAATTCCTCAAAGCAATGAATGAGAGAAAAGAAAGCGTGCTTTACTGCAACCACCAAAGAAAAACTCCGAATACTGTGGAAAATGAAAGCACAAGAGTGCAAAAGATCGAAGAACTGCAGAAAACGCATTCTATTTATGTTTTAACACAGCCTGTAGAAGGGGACTTATTCCAACATACTGGTGAATATTCCAAAATTGTTTCTTTCGAAGATCTTAAACAAGCCCTGGAAACAGAATTTTTCGATACAAAACCTGAGAATCCGAAAACCCGTGCTGCCCTCCCCTTGTACTTGCAAAGCGATCCAAGCGAAAAAATGGCTTATCGACAAGTTTTCAAAAAATTGCTCGATGACGTTCATGAGATTTTCTTTCCGGACGAGAAAGAAGCTGTCGGCCCTTCTATTTGCGATTCAGCTTTGGAAATCGATTCCAAGCTCAAAAAAGAATATGAAAATCAAGCCTTGGCCATTAAGCAACGTCTTCTAAAAAATAAGGGTTTAATCGGCTTGGAGAGAGTCGAAGCCCCTGCAATCGATATGAGTGTTTTAGAAAATCTTTTAGAAGACAAGGAACTGGTTGTTTATGTGAGGTCGCAAATCACCGATCTTGATCAGCTTGCGAACTGGGTGGATGTAGATCGGAATAAAAGTCTGGATGAGCTTTTGATAGACCAAGTTGTCTTTAAAGAGTTGATGGTGAATATCTTGGGAAGTGCCGCTGAGATAGAGAAAACAGAAAACCTTAGCCAATTGGAACAGGAAAGGGCGGAGGCTTTAGCCAAATGGCAGAGTTATATTCTGCTTGTATATGTCTTTCAGAAAATGGATCTTAAGTTTCGTTTGAACGGGGTGAATGGATTTATATTAAGTACGTATACTACTCCTTGTAAAGACTTTTTGGATCGAGGCGGGAACATGGCGTTTGTAGAAGACCGTTTGATCCACTATATGCTGGGTGAAGAGAAGGATCCTGAAAGGATGAAAGAGGCGCTCTATAATTTGCTTGGCCCTCCGATCCATGTCAAAAAGAAAGAGGCAATCGAACGAAGAATTCTTCCCGGTATTCACGTGGAGAGGTTGCTTGCATCAATGAACGATGAGAGGAGAGAGAAATTAGCCAATTATAGGTTTGGTAAGGATAAATGGAGAGTCAAAGGGATAAAAATTCCTAAGCTGAAAGGACAGTCAGGGATGCCTTCCGTACCACGCCTGATTAGCCTTGAGATAGCCAGCGTCCTTCCCCCTTCCATAGAAGAAATCGAAAAGAATAAAGATATATTAACTAAGGCGATTGTTAGCATTTTCCAAAAATATTCGGGTATTGAACTCGGCCAATGGGAAGCGTTTAATATAGCAGACAGTGAACGAGTCTATCAAGCCGATGGGAAATTCGATGGGGAAAAAGTCAAGAATCAAGTCGAGAGGGATATGCAGCCTCAACAAGGTGTGCAGTTCGACGTCAAAAGGAAAGCGGCTACTACGCGTCCTAATGATTTTGGTTCATTGAGGCAGGATCTGTTAAATCATCCTCTTGTGAATGGAAACGAACAAGTGGCTCTGAAAGTTTTAGCTTCTTTCCACCAAGGGACTGGAGGGGCAGCCATCATTCCCATAACATCAGCCTTAGGAAGGGCTTTGGGAAACCTGATGACTGTTGCCCCAAAAGTGCCAGGTAAAGAAGACGGTATCGTGCGCCACTATTTGCTCGATCTCAGTCGAGACGATATCATCTCTATTCGGTATACAGATTCTTATGAAGTAAAAAGCCCTGAATATGGTTTAGGTTTATTGGCCGGGTTGAATGCTTCAGCTGTCATCGAATACCATAAGGGTGAAGACGGGTTGTCGTCTGAAGGGCATGTCGGCTGGTCGGTGAAGTAGCCTTTTCCACACAGATAAAAGTTCCTTTCATTGATACATCAAGTCCGCTATACCTATCTCCGAAAAGTGGGAGAATAGTTAGTCGACCCTGAAAAAGAGGCGATTTTCGAATAAATTCGGCGGGATTTGATTCAGAATTTCACCTTTTGCGCTACATTGCGATGTTTGAGCTCACAAAGGCAGGGAAAATACCTGGAAACCGGTATTTTTTTTGAAAAA
>JAFIGI010000051.1 GCA_020831465.1 Chlamydiales bacterium | reverse complement strand
TTTTTCAAAAAAAATACCGGTTTCCAGGTATTTTCCCTGCCTTTGTGAGCTCAAACATCGCAATGTAGCGCAAAAGGTGAAATTCTGAATCAAATCCCGCCGAATTTATTCGAAAATCGCCTCTTTTTCAGGGTCGACTATGATAATGCCTGTTGGGCTCTACCAAAATCAAAAATTAAGCAATGCCTTGTTGATATCGGGTATCGCCTTAATCATCACCGGAATCGCCTTGACCTGCATCAATCACCAAGCTGCTTTTGCGCTTGGAAATGTCTCCCTTTCTTTAGGAACGCCCATCCTCTTAATCGGCTCGGTGATGAAAATTTTTCAAAAATGCAGTGACGATCAACGACAAACTCAGACTCTCTCAATGGTTCAGGGTGGAAGTGGACAAATTGGGCAAGGTCAAAAAGATCCCTACGGCGTTGCCAATAGGCGCCAATAGAAAGCACCCTTTGTCATGAATGGAAAGCGGGAGCCTTTGAGGGCTCCCACCAAATTTATTTTTTTCTGCTGATATCCGCAGAAGCCAAAATTTTGAAAAGGGAAAAACACCAAATACCGGCCAAGCCGACAAGAGCGTAAATGATGCGGCTGATCGCGGAACTTGGTCCGTCGAAAATGCTCGCAACAACATCAATTTGGAAAAATCCCCACATTCCCCAGTTTAATGCTCCGATAATCACTAAAATTAGCGCAATCCAATGAATAACCCTCATCTTTCCTCCTAAAGGTTTTTAAAACACAATTACTCTTTTTTTTCATTTAAGTGCAAATACTTTTTTAAGCACTCCTCAATGTTGGCGTACTGAAAAGGAAAACCGCTTTTCAATAACTGATCCGGGCGGGCGTGCAAACTTGCGAGAAAGATTTCAACACCCGATCCAAAAAGCATCGAAAGAGCGAACTTGGGAATCGGCAGCGGGGCAGGTTTTCCTAAAAGAGTCGAGAAAATCCGCGTAAACTCGAGATTTGATAGAGCGCCAGGCGCGGTAAAATTAACAGGGCCTGAGATTTCTTCATGATCGATCAAAAAGTCGACGGCACTAACGAGATCGTCAATTGCAATCCAACTCATGATCTGTTCTCCTTTGCCTAGTGTGCCTCCCATCCCCATCCGAAAAGGTTTTTCCATCTGCTTGAGGGCTCCTCCACTATCTCCCAGAACCAGCCCGAACCGCATCAGGACGACTCGAACCCCCTTTTCGGCAAGGCGGTCCGGAATGCGTTCCCAATGGCGACAAACTTCTGCCAGAAAACCATGTCCCGATTGGCTCGATTCGGTCAGAACTTCTTCTCCTCTATCACCATAATAACCTATTGCTGACGCATTTAAAAATGTTCGCGGCATTGTTTTTGTACTGATAAGCGTATCGCATAAAAACTGAGTTGCATCAAAACGACTTTCGCGGATGCGTTCCATTTTCTTTTGGTTCCATCTACCTAGGATGCTCTCGCCTGCAAGATTAATGACCACGTCAACCCCTGCTAGAATCGAGGGATCGATTTGCTTTGCTTCAGGGTCCCAGAAGTGCTGCCCTTCTTGGGGATTGCGGGAGAGCAAGATCAGCTCATGCCCTTTTTCCTTAAAATGCGAAACCAGTTTCGATCCGATAAAACCACTACTTCCTGCGATGACAATTTTCATTTTTTTGTCCTTTTTTCTTATTGAAGTTAATCCTAATCCGAAGCATCATTTTTGCCTATGTCGGACTTGTGTAAAGAGAACGTCGAGACGCTCAGCAAACTCTGCAGAATCGAGCTCACGGGAGCGGAGTTAGAAGAGATTGTGAAAGATCTGGGCCGGATTTTAGATTATATCGAACAGCTGCGCGAGGTGGATACGAACCGCTTAGCCCCGTATAGCCATGCCGATGAGCAAGGAGTCGAATCTCTCCGCGACGACGCGGTCAGCGACCAACTTCCGCGCGACCTATTTTTAAGTAACGCTCCCGATCAAGTGGGGGGGATGATCCGCGTTCCACCTGTAATCAAACAAAACCCTTAAGCAATGTATAAATTAACTGCCCTAGAACTTCATAAGCAGTTTCTAGAAAAACGCCTTTCGGCCGAGGAGATCACCAGATATTATCTCCAAAGAATTGAGGCGTTCGATGGCCAAGTCGGAGCTTTTTTGTCAGTCTTTCATGAGCGCGCCCTCAAAAAAGCACGCGCCCTCGATGAAAAGCTCGCCAAAGGGGAATCTGTCGGAAAGTTGGCCGGCGTCCCGATCGGAGTGAAAGACAATATCCATGTAAAGGGTGAACTCACAACCTGCGCCTCAAAATTCCTGGCGAACTATCGAGCTGTTTTTGACGCGACCGCTACACGCTTGGTTGAAGAGGAAGATGCGATTATCTTGGGAAAACTCAACCTTGATGAGTTTGCCATGGGTTCTTCTACAGAGAACTCTGCGTTAAAAGAGACCTGCAATCCATGGAATCTCTCTTGCGTTGCAGGTGGTTCATCCGGAGGGTCTACCGCAGCCGTGGCCGCGCGCCTCTGTCCGATCTCATTTGGAAGTGACACGGGAGGGTCGGTGCGCCAGCCCGCCGCTTTATGCGGTGTCCTCGGCTTTAAACCGACCTATGGACGCGTCTCCCGTTACGGCCTTGTCGCTTTCGCCTCCTCACTCGATCAGATCGGCCCGATCGCTTTTTCATCGGAAGATATCGGCATGGTCATGGAGGTGATCGGACAGAACGATCCGAAAGACGCGACCACCTTCCCTGGGCGGCCCGAAGACTATCTCTCCGTAATGGACGCGAACCTGAATAAAAAGCGGATCGGAGTCCCCTGGGCCTTTTTGGAAGACCTCCACTCAGAAGCTAGAGAGCTTTTTCTCGAATCTGTCGACGTTCTAAAAGATCTTGGCTGCGAGATCATCGACATCGATCTCAATATCCTAAAATACTCGGTTGCCACCTATTACATCATCGCGACCGCAGAAGCTTCAACCAACTTAGCCCGTTTTGACGGAATCCGCTACGGGGTGCGCTCCCCGCGCGCAGAGACGCTCGATCAGGTCTACGACTACTCGCGCACAGAAGGATTCGGGTCTGAGGTAAAGAAGCGGATTTTCCTCGGAACTTATGTCCTATCAGCGGGCTATCAGGATGACTATTACAAGCAAGCGACCAAGGTGCGGGTTAAAATCATCGACGCTTTCAACCACGCATTCGAAAAATGCGATGCGATCGCGACGCCTGTCTCCCCGATCGCAGCCTTTCCGAAAAAAACGATTCGCGATCCCCTCCAGATGTATCTCCAGGACATTTATACAATTGGTGTCAACCTGGCCCGCTTGCCGGCAGTTTCTGTCCCCTGCGGCTTTAACGCAGAGAAAAAGCCGTTCGGTCTTCAGTTTATTGGCCCTAAGCACAGCGACGTTCTGGTCTGCCGGATGGCCCATGCTTATGAAAAGGCAGCCCCCTATTCGCAAGAAATCCCTGCTAATTTTGATCGAGAGGTGTCATGATGGATCCTTCCGTCTATAATGAGTGGGAACTGGTCATCGGACTTGAAATTCATGTCGAGCTCAACACCAAATCAAAGCTTTTCAGTCCGGCCGCCAACCGATTTGGGGATGAGCCGAATACGAACATCTCCGACGTCTGCACCGGACAACCCGGAACTTTGCCCGTTCTGAATAAAGAAGCCGTCCATAAAGCGGTCCTTTTCGGATGTGCGATCGATGCCAATGTGGCAAAATATAGCCGGTTTGACCGTAAATCCTATTTTTATCCGGACAGCCCCCGCAACTTCCAGATCACCCAGTTCGACATGCCGATCATTGTTGGAGGGGCTTTGGTCGCCGATGTGGGAGGCGTTCCAAAATCATTCGGAATTGACAAGGCCCATCTTGAGGATGATGCCGGGATGCTCAAGCACTTCTCGCAATTCGCGGGAGTGGATTACAACCGTGCCGGCGTCCCGCTCATTGAAATCGTCTCGAAACCCTGCATTTTTTCCGCAAAAGAGGCGGTTGCCTATGCGGCCGGGATCAAAGCCGTCTTGCAATACCTCGATGTTTCCGACTGCAATATGGAAGAGGGTTCGCTCCGGATGGACGCGAATATTTCGGTTCGGCCGAAAGGTTCTCAGGAACTGCGCAACAAGGTTGAAATCAAAAACCTCAATTCATTCACATTCATGGCTTTGGCGATTGAGTCGGAATTTAAGCGGCAGGTTCGCGAATATGTCGTGAATCGGAATAAAGATCCCCACGAAGTGATAAGTCAAGCGACTTATCGCTGGGATCCGGATAAAAAAGAGACCGTATTGATGCGGCGTAAGGAGACGGCCGACGATTACCGCTATTTTCTGGAGCCTGATCTTCCTCCTCTCATTTTAGAGCAGGAGTATATCGATAGCGTGCGCAAATCCCTTCCCGAGCTTCCTTACGAGCGTGAAAAACGCTACATACGTGACTATGACCTTCCGCGTGAATCGGCATTGCTTATTGTCAACGAGAAGGCGCTTGCCGATTACTTCGAGGATGGGTTGAAAGTATGCGCGAATGCGAAGAGTCTTTGCAACTGGATGATTGTTGAGTTTGCGGGGAGATTCAAAGAGAAAGGGAAGAGTGTCTGGACGAGCGGCATTCCCGGCGAACATATCGGCCAACTCGTAAATATGATCGACAAAGGGGTGATCACAGGCAAAATCGCCAAGCAGGTCGCCGATTTGATGGTCGAGACCCCCGGGAAAGCCCCTGAGGGGATTGTGGAAGAGAATCCTGCCTTTAAGCCGATGGCAGACGAAGCAGAACTTGAAACGATCATCGACCGTGTCTTAGCGGAAAATCAACAGTCGGTCAACGATTTCTTAAGCGGCAAAGAGCGCGCTTTCGGCTTTTTGGTCGGCCAAGTCATGAAGGAGACAAAGGGGAAAGCTCCTCCCCCTATTGTCAATAGAATGTTGAAGAATAAGCTCGAAAAGGCCGATTAGAGCTCTTCGAGTTCTATCTCTTGAGGTCTGGGAGGACGGCGGCACAGGTTTGATAAATTCGACCAGAAACCTCCTTCATGAGTGCGCTGGGATTCCAGTCTCTCGATCCTTTCTTGTTTTTCTTTGTAGTCGAGATTTTCAACTGAAGAAGAAAGAGGGCGGTTTCTACGTCGTTTTCCTTTCGTAATTAAAGGAATATTGCCGCTGATATAGGGAGTTCGGCTTTTAAATGCTTGAGGAGCTTTAATAGCAGCGTATAAAGCAACAGGAATCAATAATAGACCAATATAGGATTGCAGGCTTGTCATTGACTGGCTTAAACTAAATTGCAGACCGCTTCCACCTGTAATTCCCGGACCAATAATAAGCGCTGCCACAGCGCCAGCAAGCAGAAGAGGCATAGCGAGAGCTGCCACTTTTGCAGCAGTACGATGCGCTTTTTTGGGCAGAATGTCCTGGATTAGAAAACCAAGCCCGGCACCTGCCCCGCAAAGCGCCATCCCTCCACCCATGACGGTCTGAAGGCCCATATCATTCAAGTTTGCAACAACTTTTTCTAAGCTGACCCCCCCATGAAGAGAAAACCCCATCATCATAGAGCCCAAGCCGGCGGCAAGTAGGATCAATCCAAGATCATAGAGGATATATAAGGCTTTTCGGGTGATTTCCCGCTTTTTTGGGTCTTTAACTTTATCAGCCCAATTGTCAGGGGCATTCAAAATCGTATCGACAAGCCCACCCAAATTCTCTTTGATAAATGACATAATTAAATGGTGAATAATAATTATTTATAAAAATTTTATCATAAACAATTATTATAATTCAAGATTTTTGTGAATTCTTTATATTTTGACTTTATATGGTTTCGGTCAATTAGAGTGGAATGAGCTCTCTGGCTCTTTCATCGCCTTATGGACGTGGCAGATTACGCTCAAGGAGAGGATCGCAATGGCTAGAGCAGATGACCAGAGGAGGGGCATGCAGTAGGTGGTGACGGCAAAAAATGCCACCGTTGCGACGATTGTAAGGCAACAGAACCCCCAAGCCTTGAGATTCGCTTTGGCCCCTTCAACATCTCCTTTATAAGAGGCGACTCCCGCTTTGATAGGCATCAGCACGAGTCCAAGAGCAGCGATCAGGGGGCAGATTAAGGGCTTGACAAGCCCTGAGAGAGTCGCGGCCGTGCCAAACCCTACCCGCGCCGCAACGGGATGTTTCCGAAAAGTCTCCCCCATATTTCGATGTAGGATAAACTCAGGTCCGAAAAGGTCGGCCAATATGCCGCCGGTTCTACCAGCACAACATGTCATAAGGTCAGATAGTATAAGAATTTGTATTTTTTTAGTAAACGATTTTGAAAATAGATGTGGCAAGCGGGGCGAGCTGGAGATTGACCCCCGTTGGACTGCCCCCTTCATCCCTAATGATTTCGGCTTCTCCATTTCTTTTGCCCGATCCCCCATATTTCTCTTCATCCGTATTGAATACTTCTTCGATCGCCTTGATACCCGGCAATCTAAAAAAATAACGAGGGTGGTAGGCGGGAGTGAAATTATGGACGCAGAAGAGCTCATAATCGGCTCCCCCCTTCCTTCTGTAACTGATGACACTGTTGTCAACGTCTGATAAATCAACCCACTCAAAACCGCCAAAATCGAAATCATCTGTCCAAAGGGGCGGATGGTTGAGATAAAAATGGTTGATCTCTTTTGTCATCCTCTGGACTCCGCTATGGCTGGGATATTGCAGCAGGTGCCAATGAATCTCCTCTTTCACCCACCACTCACTAAATTGGGCGAATTCCCCCCCCATAAAGAGCATTTTCTTGCCGGGCTGACAGATCATATAACTTAGCAGGAGGCGTAAATTGGCAAATTTTTGCCAATAGTCGCCCGGCATCTTGGAGATCAAGCTCCCTTTCCCATGGACAACTTCATCATGAGAGAGGACCAAGATAAACCGCTCTGAAAAGGCGTAGAGCATACCGAATGTAAGATCGTTATGATGGTAGCGGCGAAAGAGGGGATCTTTATGAAAGTAGCGCAGAGTATCATTCATCCATCCCATATTCCACTTGTAGTCAAACCCGAGACCATCCCAGTCGACGGAACGGGTCACTCCCGCGTAGGAGGTCGATTCCTCGGCAATCGTTATAACGCCGGGAAATTTCCGATGAATGATCGAGTTCATATGCTTGATAAATTCAAGAGCCTCGAGATTCTCCTTTCCCCCATGGATGTTGGGAATCCATCCCCCCTCATCCCTTCCGTAATCGAGATAAATCATCGACGCAACGGCATCTACGCGCAACCCGTCGATATGCATCTTTTCAATCCAGAAAAGAGCGCTTCCGATTAGAAAATTGACGACCTCACTACGGCCGTAATTAAAAATCAGTGTATTCCAGTGAGGATGGTATCCCTGTCTTGGATCGAGGTGTTCGTAAAGGCAGGTCCCGTCAAAGCGGGCCAGAGAAAAGCCGTCGGTTGGAAAATGGCCGGGAACCCAATCGAGAATGAGGCCGATATTGTTTTGATGGAGATGATCGACAAAATATTGGAAATCTTGGGGAGAGCCGTAGCGGCTGGTCACGGCGTAAAAGCCGGTTACCTGGTAGCCCCACGACTCATCAAATGGGTGTTCCTCGATAGGAAGCAACTCAACGTGGGTGTATCCCATCTCTTTGCAGTAATCCGCGAGCTCATGGGCAATTTCGCGGTAGCTCAGATGATGCCCATGAGCCATTTTCCATGAACCGAGATGGACTTCGTATGCATTGAACGGTTTGGAATCCTTTCTTTCACGTTCTCTCTGTTCGATCCACTCCTGATCGGTCCATTCAAATGAATCGAGATCAGCCACGATCGACGCCGTCATGGGCCTGATTTCACCTGCATTTGCATAAGGATCGGCCTTCGTCAAGATCTCCCCTTGCTGGGTTTTGATTTCAAATTTGTAGCGCTCCCCATTTGTCAGCCCCGGAATGAAGAGTTCCCAGACTCCGGAATTTCCCATGCTCCGCATCGGATTGACCCGCCCATCCCAGAAGTTGAAATCACCGACCACCGAAACACGCATTGCGCTCGGTGCCCAAACGGTAAAACGGACCCCCGTCACCTCCTGATGTTTAATCGCACGCGCTCCCATCACTTCATAGATTTGATAGTGCGTTCCACGGTTGAATAAATGAGAGTCGATCTCTCCCCACGCAGGTGAGAAGGAGTAGGGATCGTTAGCAAGCAGTCCGTTTTGATGGTAGACTCGGTAGTCGAAAAAAGTCGTATCGTCAGAGACAATGTGATCAAAGACTCCGGCATCGTGGATTTTTCGCGCCGGCTCAATTTTGCCGTGCACTTCCAAAAAGACCTCAAGGGCGCCCGGACGATAGAGGCGGATAATCTTTTTACCTTCATAAAAGGGATGAAGGCCGAGAAAATGGTGCGGATCCCAGTGATCTCCGTGCAAAATGCGCGTGAGTTCGCTTAAAAAATCGGGATCAGCGCTTTGCAGCTCTTTGATCGCCATAATGACAACGTATTTATTTTTCGAATTGATCCAATAGATACGTACTGCCGGAATTTATTTCCAGAGGTTCTCCTATCACGCGTTGTTCTCCTCTATCCTGACGAGAGCGGCGCAAACGGTAGCGACGAATCCCAGAGCGTAAATGGAAGTGGATTTCACTATCTTTAACCGCTTTAAATACCAAACGGCGGATCGTTTTTTTCGACCATTCCAAGTCGAGCTCCCCATAGGGTGGGCAAAGTAGATTAACCATCCTTCCTGCAAAAAATTCGGGCGGAAGATTAGGAAGAAGGGCGATTTCATTATCTGAAGCGGCGACAAAGAGCGAGCGAATTAGTGCCGCACCTTCACTAAGGAGGTGAAGCGGTGAGCCGGTTGCTTCCCCTCTATCCGGAGGTAAGATCCCTTGATATTCATCATCGGTCAAACGAGGAACGAGCAGGCCACCGAAACCGGCGAGAAAGAGTCTCTCAAAGGCGGGAACCACGCGCTCGGGTTGATGAGCGTCGACTGCCTCCCTACACGCTTCGAGCAGGGAAAAGATCCCCTCATTTGGCTCCCTCCTTTCGGGAAGAGTTAATAAAGATCCCAATCGAAACCAGAGGGGGAAAATCTCGCGAAAATCGAGCCGCTTGCGGATCGCCTCCCAATCCTGTTTCTTATGGCTGCCCAGAGAAAGTCTCTCCGATATCGGCAATGGGGGAAGACCGGGATTTTTCGCGTAGCTGACCCTCCCTTCCGATAGGAGATGGAAGCGGTAGCGTTCGCTAAAAAGAGTGACGCAGCCTCTTTCAAGATCCTGCATGACTGTAAAGCGTTTCAAGGGCCCTTCGATGTCAAGAATGATCTCTTTTATCACATTTCCCTTCAGATCCTTGAGAAAGATCCGAGCAGGATAGGCCTCTACGACTAGATCGGTTCCGGGAATGAGGCAGGACGTTTTAGATAAATGGGAAAAAGGACGCAGCCTAGCTGCGATGCGAATGGACGGCGCCAATCAAACCCTCCGGAGTATTTTTCACAAGATACGCATCAACCAACCAGTTCGGAGCTAACTCCCCTTCAGGAAAAAGAACATGCAAAAAGTTCTCTGTATGTCCATTTTGGTTACTTTCAGTCAAAACCGGCAATGTCCGCCCCACATATTTTTCACGCAAACGAAACGCCTCCTCTTCGGCAACCTGCAATACCTTTGCCTTGCGGGCGTCGACCACAGGCTGGGGGACCTGGTTGGGATAAAGTGCGGCCCGCGTGCGCTCACGGCGGCTATAGGGGAACATATGCACTTTTGCGAACTGCACCTCCCGCATCACCTCGAGCGTCTCTTCAAAATCGGCGTCACTCTCTCCCGGAAACCCGACAATCACGTCGGTTGTGAAGGTGAAATCGGGGGAGGCGCGCCGCAATTTTTCGACCGCTTCGAAAAAGATTTGCCGCGTATACTTCCGGTTCATCCGCTTGAGCACGACGTTCGACCCCGACTGCAAGACAATATGAAGGCTGTGGCATGTATGCTTGCCGTTGAGCACGGCATCCATCAGCTCGTCATCTACCTCGTCCGGATCTATCGACGAGAGACGGAGGCGCTTTAGCCCCTCAACGCCGTCGACGGCCCGCATCAAAGCGGCAAGCCCTCCCTCATAATCGCCGACATTGATGCCCGTGATGACGATATCTTTGTAACCCGAAGCGACCAAATCCTCGACCTCGCGCACGACATCTTCGACCGGACGGGAGCGCGACCGGCCGCGCACATAGGGAATGATGCAATAGGTGCAAAAGGAGTTGCAGCCGTCTTGCACTTTCACAAACGCCCGCGTATGCGCTTCAAAATGTTTGATGGAGAACTCGGGGACCTCCCTCTCAGGAAAAAGGGAGGCGACCAGACCCTCTTTCTCCTTGTTTGGGACGACGGCAGAGACGCCTCCGATCTTTTCAATCAAGTCGGGGCGCCGTTCGGCCAAACATCCCGTGACCATTATCTTGGCCCCTGGATTTTGACGGATCAGCTGCCTGATCTGGTGGCGGCTGGAGCGGTCGGCAGATTCGGTGACCGTGCAGGTATTGACGATGCACAAATCGGCTTCCTCATCCTCCTCCGCTTCAAAATAACCAAGCTCAAGCAGTTGATCCCGATAGGCTTGCGTTTCATACTGATTAGTCCTGCAACCTAGTGTGGCGAGTCGAAAACGTTTTTTGCTCATAATTGGACGAAGATGATCGCAAAATCTCCCGGAAAAGTCAACTCAGCTAAATAGGTCTTGATTATTTCTTAAATTCTCGATAGAATGTCCCTAAATGTCTATACGTGAATTATCTACTTAAGAAGAGTCGCATAATTATCATAACCCCCCGGCTAACGACCGGTCAGGGTGCGAAAAGTTTACGAGCTTTTTCCAAGCTCTTTTCAATGAATTAAAGTATGTTTTTAAAACAATCGGAAGAACTCTACAAGAAAGGATCTACGGGGCTCCGACAGATTATGTAGCGACTGAAACGTGTGAATTCCACTGGCAAAATGATAACAAAGGGCTCTATGTTCTCATCCACGGATTAAAGGGACGGCCCGGCATTTGGCAAGACCAGCTTTCTTTGTTAAAAGATATCGATAGTAAATATGAAGTTCGCGTTCCTCTAGTTCATGATAAAGGGAATTGCCCAATTGAAGATGCTGTTGGCCCGATCTTTGCGATGGTTGCCGACTACGCTTCAAAATATCCGAATAAGCCGATTTGCCTGTGGGAGTTTCAAATGGAGGGAGGATCGCGCATGAAGTTGAATACCGACTCCGCAGCGGTCATCAGAATCCTGTCAAAGTCTCTAACATTGCGGGGGCTCTGCTTGGAACAAAAAAGATAAATTTGCTCAAACGGCTTGGCCTTGCAAGACTACTCTACCACGACTCTGTCGTTAATGAACTTTCCTATCTTAGTGAAGACGCGCTCTCACGGATTAATAATTTCAGAGAAGATACAGACCGCTGTCGTAGTTTCGATTTTTTCGCCTCAACTGAGGATTCCCAAATCGAGCCCTATAGCGCCTCCCTTCCTCTTTTGAATAAAGGGGAAACTTTTTATGTTGTTCATGGAGTTAACCACAACAGTATAGTCTCCGCCGTCGCGGAAGCGCAAGTTGACCTCTGCAGGCAGTGGATGGAAGCCTAAACGTAACGGTCACCCTTCGTTTGCTGAGGGAGGGTGTTGTTGCATAATTCGTTTCATATCTAAGATACTTGAATCAAATAATTCAACCCCTGAGAAGATTAGAAAATTACAAATGTTCACACCCTCATTTGAGGTGGGTTCATTTTTTTCTTCCTCTGTGCACCTGTAATACATGTCTGTTATTGTATTAATTAAAAATTATATACTTGCATTCTGTGATATTTTCAGAGATCTCATAAGCAAAATTTATATAGAGCGCAATGTCGCTAAGGGTAGAAAAAGCTTCAATTCCTGATCACGTAATGGAATGAATTCATGCTTCTGATAAAAGCGCTTGGCTTTTGTGTTCTTTGCATCCACAATCAAGGCATGGGCAGCCACGCTTTGATCTGCGACCATGACTCTTTGGATTGCGTCCATTAAGAGGTGTTCCCCTATTCTCTGTCCTTGCATAGTTTGATCAACAGCTAGACGACAGAGGCGAGCGGCTGGCATCGGATATTTAGGCATGCCTTTTTGAAAATCTTCGGGTAATTCTACAAAGCCGATCTGAGCCATACAAAGAGTATAATAACCGATGACCGTTTGATCATCGGCAAGAAGAAGAAAATTCCTGCCTATTCCCTTTTTCTCGTTTGCCTTGGCAAATCTCTTGAGATTTTCATCCAGTTCAGGAATACCGCAACTAAAGTTCTTATACTGGCTGGGCTTAACTCCATTAATCGGTAAAGTCGGATCAAAGGTCATTTTTTACGTACATTCTTTCGGTAGCGTTGCATAGCGGCTTTAAGTCTAGGCCCAGGCTTGGGCGGATTCGCAAGAGCTTTGAGGAATTTGTCCCTATCTTTATTGGAAAGAGTGATATGCGCATGCTCTTCAATTACTTGCTTAGCACGCATACGAGCACTTTTTCTCAAAAACTCGCTTAACTCTTCTCCCTCAAGAGCTGCTGCTTCTTCAAAACGCTCTTTTTCTTCCCTCGTAGATCGGATATTGATACGGGCTTCTCTGGCACGCATATTTTACCTCTTTCCTCTTATTATATCATTTGTACGTATTTTGTGCATACAAAAACTTATGCAAAATGTCAATTGATTTTTATCATTTGGGCTGTAAAATCCGTTCATTCATGACCGGGTTTTACAGCCCAAATGATAAAGAGTTCTGCAAGTTCAGGATCAAAGGAAAAACCTCCTGCATAAAGATCATTGCCGCCTCAGCCAGCATCAAACTTCGGCAGATTAATCGTCAGAGGGCTTCTATTCATTACCCTATTTCGAACAGTAAGCCTCCGACTGTAAGATAACCCGCTTTTTGGCCTTCATAGATGCTGGAGGTTGAGAGATTCGATTGGGACCCCAATCTTTCGAAAAAGTTGTTTAACTCGTTGTGTATATCGCCAAAAGCTACTCGACTAAAGGCTAATAAACGCAGGGTGAGGGTTCTCATCTAAATAAATCCTCCAGAGTGACCACTCCTGATACATACTCTTCAGAATACAGATTCTTCTTCAGACCGGAAGACGCAATGAAAACCAGGAAGATTTCTTTATGTGTTTTTGTTACCTTTTTGTATACATCAATTTTTCTTTTAAGTTGTTGGTAGTAAGATTTATCAATTAGGAAAGGTTGTTCAGTGTGTTTGATTTCACATATGGTTACAGATTCATCTGAGCGATCAAATAGTAAGTCTACCTGTGCGCCTTCTTCTTCCTTCTTACCATCATGACGCCAGCTTGAAACCTCAGCTAAAGAAGTTATTTTTAGAGAATCCCGAATTTGTGCAACGTGTTTAAGGCATATGCTTTCGAAAGCATAGCCTGACCATGATTTCCAAGCAGGCTTATCTCTTTGTAAAAGCCATATATTCTTAGATTTATCCAGTTTTGCAACCGTGCGTTTATGCGGATCAATCCACTTAAGGTAGAAGACGGTATATTCATCAATAACTCTGAAATAAATGCCTTTTCTTCTATGCCCCTTTGGAACAAAACTGACAATAAAGCCCGCTTCTTCAAGATCTTGTAGTTTTCTTGTTGCAGAACCTCCCTGAGAAAGAGCCTTACATTTTTTTATGAGTTCGTCTTGCTCTATTCCATATCGGGAATCAGAAATAACGCGTACTATCTCATGATAATTATCCGAATCTTCAAACAAGGAAGCAAAAAGATTATCGAAGTCTTGATAGAGGATCCCCTGTTTTGAAAATGCCATTTCCGAGATATTCTGAGCTGCGGAAATCCCTTTTTGAATATGATTCAAATAGTAAGGTATCCCTCCAGTAACCATGTATAGTTCTAAAATCTGACGATTATTTAGATTTACTCCATTGAATTTTAGAAACTCTTTTGTCTCTTTGAGCGTGAAGGGATCTAATCGAATCTGGCGAGTAACACGATTGTATAGTCCTCCTTTGTTTTTAATAATTTTTCTGATAATCCAAGAAGCTGCTGAGCCGCAAATGATTAGTTTAAACCGTGAATCATGAGACCAATATTGGTTCCAATAATAGTCTAAAGCTTGCAATAGCCGCGATTTCCTTGTCGCCAACCAAGGTAATTCATCAAGGAAGAGAACAATTTTTTTCTTCGGATCTATTTTGTCCTTTACCTGGCTAAAAATATCAAATGCTTCCATCCATGATTGCGGTTGTTTAAGAGAAATTCCAGCCAAGTCCCTCTCAACGTTGATCTTAAAATTGGTCAGTTGTTCACCAAGTTTTCCATCTTTCATCCCTGAGACATATGCGAAAGAGCATGGCTGAGATTCAAAATAAGTTTTTATAAGGAAAGTTTTTCCTACCCTTCTTCTTCCATAAAGAGCTATCATTTCTGCTCTTCTAGATCTAAGCGCTTCTTGGAGAAGAATTTGCTCGTCTATTCGCCCAATAATTTTTTGTTTTTTTGGCATTCTTATCTCGCAACATTCTATATTTGGCAGAATTTTACATTTTCTTCAATTATTCTGCCACTTATAGAAAAGTTATAAGTGGCAGAATATCTCAAAATGAGAATCGGGAGAAGCTCTCTTGTTGACAAGCTGTTTTCTTTTTAGACGATTCGGCGGACAATTGCTAATGACCAATCGGCTATGATGGTTTGGGCATAGCCATAAAAAAAGAGCAGGTTTATGGGGGCAAAAGTAGCCCAGATATTTATTAGGATGGGTCAATTTTCGACCGGTGTTGACAAGATGTGTGAATCCAAGAAAGTAGCGGCCACTTTAGCGCTCGGCTGACGCCTCGGCTAAAGACGCGGCGGAAACGCTCGCCGAAGCTTCGCAACGGCTCGCTATCCTAGGAATTGCAAAACACAGCCGATTTAACTCCTAATACCATTTCGGAAAAATAAATTTAAATTTATGATCCTTGTTTTTCCAAAAAAAATAGGGATTCAAAAATGGGCAAAAAACAAGATGAACTTTCAAAACTCAGAGGAGTAGACTTTTTCAAACTGGCCATCAAGGAGC
>JAFIGI010000044.1 GCA_020831465.1 Chlamydiales bacterium | reverse complement strand
CTTCTTTTTTACGACTCGCTGTCCAGCGTTTAGGGACTCTTCTGATTTCTTCTGATTTCGTATTCGGTGCCATACAATCTCCTTGTTCACGGCGATTAGTTTAGCGCAAACCCGTGTCTCGATCAATTGGTGGCAGTATACTTTTTTTACATCTTCCTTTTTTCTTCCTTTGCCATCTGTTTCATTGATGGTAACAAAAATACCGTATCCTTGCAGATTGGATTTCCGAAGCACTTCGGAATAAGTTTCAAAAGTGCCGTTGTATCGTTGTATCTGTGCCGTCTTTTGTTTCGGCTTAGGTTCTTCAATGGCCTCAAAGGTAAAGCGCTCACTATCTTCATCCAGAAGTGTTAGGAAACGTTGGGCTTGAGAAAGATCTGGTACAAGCGGCTTGTTTGTTGTATACTCATGATCTGAGTTTATATAGTTTTTTTCTAAAGCCGCAGAGCCCTCAATCTCCGCGGCTTTTTTCAAATTTGCATCCATAATTAACCTCGCTTTTGTGTTTGTTTTTCAATCCATTCAATAAATAAATCGCGCCGGACTAGAACTTTGCGTCCAATTCTCCGTAAAGCCGGATCCAGTCCATTTTTATGGGCATGGAGGACGTAATACCTCAACATCGGGACTGTAAAACAAAAAGTCGGATCGTCAGCTATTTGCTTGATGGTGCAGTACTTTTCGTCTCGTTTTATTTCAGCCATAGTCGTTTTCCTCCTGACTTGGTGATGTTTCATTAAATCGAATGAGTTGCACTCAACATCCCATATTCGAGCGCAAATGTCGGGAGCCTGACATGCTTCTGTGAGACAAAAATCGAATACTTGGAG
This sequence comes from Chlamydiales bacterium, assembly GCA_020831465.1. Lineage (GTDB taxonomy): Bacteria > Chlamydiota > Chlamydiia > Chlamydiales > JAAKFR01 > JAJACP01. Next base: position 36,640 of record JAFIGI010000044.1, on the reverse strand, counting down.
GGCATAAATTTTTGCAAATATCTGTTAATCAGATGATTGAATAAAAATTTAATCGGGGACAGTTTGCTAATAGAAGTAGTGGAATCGTCGAGGTTCAGTTTCTAGGAAAGGGGCTACAATTTCGGCCATTTTGCATGGCACGCCTTTGAGCTGACGGCATCCGAATATTTTGGTAGATATGCAACGAGGTTAAAAAAGCACTTGGCATGACGGGTATCGCATCCACGCCTAGGATTGCTGCACTACTTTGCCGCAAAATTCTTTCGAAACATTTTGGATTCAGGTTTTTAAAGATAGGCTGCTTTTTTCTGCCGGTGCATCGGTCTGTAAGGCATCCTAGAAGTAAAGCGAGATTATCGGAAATTTCGATAGCCGTATCTTTAATCTTGACTGTAGCTTCTAATTCGTTTAGATCGGAGGATCGGATGGAGAGTATCTCATCTTTCGTTACCACTCCCGGGGCTTCTTGCGCGCACCAAACCATTACCCAAAGTGCTAACGCGGTTTCGCCCCATTCCTTTTCTTCCGGATTGTCGATGAAGCTTTGGCAAATGTGCATGATGATTTTGGAGGCAGTGTAGCAATCGGGTATTTCCCCTTGTTCCCACCGCCCCGCCTTATGTTTTCTCGGTTGAGGAAATTGATTGAAAACTTGCGCTCTAAAGTTTGCGAGATAAGCTTGCCGAACGTTGTCTTCTAGATCCAGGCCATGAAAAAAGACCTCTTCTAATTGTTTTCGGTAGATAGCTAAAAGTCCGCGACGATGGCGGCATTCTTGTCCATGTATTGTTTTGACGACCTGTTGCCAAGCTTGCCAACATCTTTGGTCTTCTCGAGGAGGAGCAAACGGCAACTCATAGAGAGAGCGATCATGTTTCGGGATTTTGTCGCTATGAAGGTCGGAATCTTTCCATTCGGCAATAGCTTGCCTAAATATTGGCCTTGCATACTGCCTAGCATTGGAACTGATTTTATTTTCTTCTTGGAAGAGTGCTGCGACTGAGTTTAATTGATGAATGAAGGAGTCTGCCGCTTGCTCCTCTTCAAACCAATTTCTATGAAGTGCAATCTCTTTGGGAGAGGGGCAATAAAGAAATGCCTGCAGCTTCTCTCGCTCAAGATTTTCTAATATTTGTTTTGGTAAAATTACCTTCGTGCGCCAAGGAGTAAACCATCCAACTCGCAGGCGAGGTGCAGGTGGAAATAAAAAATGGGATTTAAACCAAGGATTTGTAAGGTGTACGGAAGCAAATGCCTTTCGGGTTTCAAGAGAGGGTGCTAAATGGGCAGCCCCTATGGAGTAAGTGAAAGCCATTGTTTTTAAAGCTCTTTCAGATAATAAAGGGTGCCCCTCAACATATTGTGTCTCTAGGAAAAGTAGCTGAATTACATCGAGTTGAGCGCTAAGTGCCAAATAGTGCCTATCCAGAACTTGCATCATTTTCCGCATGTTGTCAGCTAATGTCTTGTGATAACTTTTCCTCATGAGTTGTTCCTATAATTCGGTCATGCACTCCTTGGGAGAGGCGAGAAGTGATTTTTGCATTCATATGGGTATACCGTTGCAGCATCTGAAGCGTCTGGTGACCTAAAGCTGCTGCCAGCTCGAGGTTTGATGCTCCTTCTTCCGCAGCGTACGTCGCGAAGGTATGGCGGAGGTCATGAAAACGAAGGTTTGCCACTCTAGCTCGTTTGCAAGCCTCGTCCCATGCTTTTCGGATACAAATGTGGCCGAAACGCTTTTTCGCTGGAAAAACATAGGGTGAATGCTTTTTTCGACAAAGAAAGCGTTCCCGCAGGATCTCGAGAGGCCTGCCGATAAGGGATACGGTTCTTGGGCGTCCGCTCTTGGTTTCCTTTAAGGTGATCAGCCCTCGTTCTAGGTCGAGGCGGTCCCATGTGAGTTTGGTGATTTCCGACTTCCTCATGCCGGTGGTGATTCCGAGCAATACAATGGGGAGAAGGTGTTTGTTGCGGCTTTGCTCACATTGCCGCAAAAGACGGACGCACTCTTCCTCGGATGCAACGCGATCCCTGCCGGGTGCTTCCTTGAACTTGGTAACGCGAAGGCAAGGGTTGTTTTGGAGCCAGCCACATTCTTTAACACCGTACGAGAGAGCAGAAGATAAGGCAGCAAGATATCGATTTACGGTTGAGGGGGAGCGAACTTTACCTTTTGGAGTTAGAGTCTCTGCGAGCTCCTGGCGGAAGGTAGCAATCAAGTCGGGCGTTATGTTGTGGACTGCATATTTTCCGAGTCTAGATTTCCACCATGTGAGTTGTCGGCAAGTGTCTTTTGCATTTTTCGGTTTTGTCGGGAGAACAATGGTCAGGTAGCGATCAATTAAGTCTTCTAGAGTTTTTCTATCAATCGATTTATGAGGGAGATAAGTCCCTTGACGTCGTCGCGCTTCTTCTTGCTGTGCCCAATCTTTAGCCTCTTGGCGTGTGGGGAATGTTTTATAGGTTGGGGGAAAGCCATCGCTTTGCCGGATCATGACCCGGTAGCTATAGGTTCCATTTTTCTTTTTACGTTTTTGAATCGTGGCCATGTTGTTATGCTCCGTTTTTTAGGGTTAACGTGAGCAAATGGCATTATCCCACTGATGGGGAGTGCTGTAAAGTATTTTTGTGAATAGGGCCGGACTGTGCCATATGTGTGCCACGGGGTATTTTTCCGTGGTAAATTTTAATTTCAAAGGCTCAATAATCGGTCAATTATTCACTAACTTACAAGAGGATATGAAAAATGGGGCAAGCAGGACTTGAACCTGCGACCTACGGATTATGAGTCCGCTGCTCTAACCGACTGAGCTATTGCCCCTAAATATTTTGCTCCCGAACGTTGTCTCGGCTAACTGGGAGCAGCGAACTCATTTATGAGTCCATCTCGCCTGTGCTCTCCTTCCACGGTAAAAGCCAATCCCATCGGAAGGGGTCCAAAACAATACCGCTAACGTGTATGCAATTGCAATAAGAAATCCAGGAAAGGAAGGTGAAAAGCTAGGCTGACGAGCTGCGGATCAAAAATTATTAACTCGTACTAGGGATCGATGGTATAGCAGAATCAGTTGAAAAATTTACATTTTGACCTGCGTCAAAGCTCCCGGGTTTGACCGATCATAAGTGAACCAATATTAGAAATATGGGTTCACTTATGATCGATCAATCACGGGGCTTTCACGCAGGTCAAAATGTAAATTTTTCAACTGATTCTGCTATAAACCTAAATCTTTGATTAACCTAAAAATAGCGAGTTCTTTAGCCTTCGCTTCGATGTCGACGGTTAGGGGATCTATTTCAAGCCAAAAGGAGGGAAAGTCCGCAGGGTCAATGTAGTCGTGATGACGATTGGGGAGTGGTCCTTTCCACCCTTCGAGGGGACTGGAGAGGTGAAAAAGTGGCTCCCTTTTCCATGTTTTTAGCGACTCTAATGTGGCTTCTTCTTCACCCATCCCATCGGGAAGGCAGCGATGATGATGGACGTCGTAAACAAAGGGGATTCTCAGTCTTCGACAAAGGGGAAGCAAGTCGATAGGTGAATAGCTTTTCTCATCATTCTCAACAGTCAGTTTGGCGCGCGCGGATCGGGAAAGGAGGCGAAATGCCGCTTCAAATCGGGCAAGAGCGCTTTTCTTGTCGCCGTAAGCACCTCCTCCATGGATGTTAATTACGTCTGCTCCAATCAGGTCGGCAAGAAAGGCATGGTATTCGATTTCTTTTAGAGACTTTTTTAATACGCTTGAATCAGGAGAACTGAGGACGACAAATTGGTCGGGATGGAAAGTCAAACGGATATCGTATCTTTTCGATAATTTTTTGCACTCCTTGAGGGATTGGATTAGTTGATTGGCGAAGGGTAAATCCCCAACGTTATAGCCGACTTCGGAATGCGTGCACGCAGGAAAAAATTGGCTTGTAACACGAAAAGAGCGAATTCCAGTCTCTGCACAAAAAGTAATCGCTTCTGCTAAAGCTCTGCAATTGTCAAGCAAAAGGGATTCTAGAAAGGCCGTTTTATCAGGACACCTTTTCAAATAGGCGACGGTTGTCACGCGGAATTTGATAGGAACAGTGAGTAATTTGCAGCAGAGTCCGAAACGTATCATATTTGTAGATTCAAATACCAATTTTCCTTATTTTCTATATATGCGAATTTTTATCCTGCTTGCATTGATCTTGAGTGGGCCGCTTTATGGGGAGTTTTGCGACAACAGAAAGCCCCTCTCCCGCTCCGACAATATTCCTCTGTCACACGTGGCAAATATGTGCGACGAATACATGACGGGCTATGTACAGGCGCTCGTTGATATGCACTACTATGAGTTTCAAGTCAGAGTGATCGCGCGCGATAACACGGTCTATGTCTTCAACCTCCCGTTCAACCAACTTTTTGCCCGCAGCATCACTTGTTTCATCAAAGATGTACCGTGCGTGGAGTGCGTGGTTCCGATCAATTGCTGTCTGGAAGAGTTCCTCTGCCAAATCGATGTCGAATCGGCGCAAGCAATCGGGAGCTCAGCAGTCTTCGCTTCAATCTGCTCTCCGCCTCCACAACCGCGCATCAGGGCGATTTGGCTACCGCAAAATACGGTCCTCTTCCAGCCTCTCATTGCAGATCCGCGGCAGGTAGTCAATTCGGCTTCGCTGCGCTTTAATGACGACGCAATCGGGAAGCACGTGGGGGCCGCTTCTTTCGGAGGAGATTTTATCCTCATCCGCCTCAAAGATATCCTATATTGGCACGGCGATATGGATTTGGGGATCCAGGCGGGTATCTTCTCCGTCTTCGATCTCGACCATATCGAGGCGTGCATGGTGAATACCGATTTTTTCGTCTCCCTTCTGGTTACCTATGCCTTCGACCGGTGGTCCTTCCGCTTCCGCTGGTGGCACCTCTCATCGCACTTGGGAGATGAATATATTCTCGCAAACCCCGGTTGTGAGCGCTACAACCTAAGCGATGAGGGAGTCGACGTATTCGCCTCATACCAATTTGGATGCGCGGTGCGGATCTACGGAGGGATCGGCTATATCTATGACCGCGACAGTGAATTTCCAGAAAAGCCGCTCTATGTCGAGGCAGGCTCGGAAATTCGGGTTTTCGGGGGAAAAGACAGCTTTAACCGCCTCTGGGTGCAGCCCTTTTTGGCGATGCACTTCCGCGCTTGGGAAGAACATAACTATGATATAGACCAGACCTACGCTCTTGGAGTCGAATGGAGCAAACTCCAGGGAGTTGGACAGAAATTCCGTATTTTTCTGGAATACCATAACGGATTTTCCAAAGAGGGCCAATTCGTGAGAGAGAGGTCCGATTATGTGGCAATTAAGACCGAATATGGATTCTGAGATCAGGTTTCTTTAATTACAAAGCCTTCTTCAAAGATAGGCCCTTGGGGTCCGATGTTTAGCTTTTGGGTGAAATAATCTCGATAAACCTGAAGCCCCTGTTTGGCGGTTTGGATGCAAAAAAAGCTGTTGCTCACCCATTCGGATCCCTTGATTGTCCCGTTGGCCATGTTGCACTGGTAGCGATGACTAATCTTGCTTCTCCAATACTCCGGGGTGCCAAACAACAAGATAGGAGCAAATTTGCGCGATCCGACCTTATGGCGTAGCTCCTCCAAAGCAAATTCAAAATCGGTCCCGATGCCGCCCATGACAAATATTGGGAAATCGAGATAAAACTCGGCCTGCCTTTCTACGAGCTGGTCGAGGCGGTAGGTCATCTTTGCTTCGACATAGGGGTTTTGTCGCTGCTCATTAACAACCATATCGGGTTTGAGTTGGAAATTGACGATATTGGCACAAGAGAGAATGTCGAGTTCTCTTGCCATCCGGTTGCCCATTTCCATCGCTCCGGGCCCGCCTCCCGTCACAAGGGCCAGGGGAGTCTTTGCATTGAGCAAGGGGTGGTTGACGTGTGACCGCAATTCCAAAACTCCTTGAAGTAGCTCCTTCAACTCCTTATCGAAGTTCCCCTCAAGTAAATTCGATCCGTAGATTCCGAAAAATGTCGCTCTCTTGAATGTCTCCACTTTCTTCAAGGGGACAAACATCCCGGATACCTTCTCGGGCCTCTGGACATACTCCAAAATCTGCCCACTCGTCTCGTCCGCCCAGTAGATCGGAATGCCGAAGGTGACAAGGTCATGCAGCATCGCCCGGTCTTCTTGTGAGAAATAGTACCCCTCAGAACGGGAAGGGACTTGAAAATAGAGACGCATCAAAAGCGACTGCACATAAAAAGAGAGTAGCATGCGTTTCATGAGGGGCGAGGGAAAATAGCGTGTAAAGAGGACGCCCTGGCTGGTGATCAAACCGCTCTCGATCGCTTTCAAGAAGGGGTAACAAGGCTGCTGCTCGATGTACCGCTCTACCATAAGTGTCTGGCGGGTTTTATGGGCCACCCCGGGAAAAGATTGCAAAGGGGGGTTGCGGATAATCCAATCCTCGCTTTTCAAACGGAGCATTTGGCTGCCCTTCACAATGAAAACGGCTGCGCGGTGTTCGTGTGGGCCGGGAGCGGTGTTAAAGGCGTCGAAAATGGATTTGGAATCCTCCAGGCACTCTTGGAGTTGGTCGCGGTCGGCAAAAAAGACGTGTTCCCGATGTGGTTCAAGGGTAAAAAATTCTAGCGGGATGTCGTAGATCTCCTTGGGCGTGTTTCCGAATAATTCGTAGATGTCGCCGGAAGCTTCTGTGTCGGGTTGGAGAACGTTGGCGCTCGTGTGCTGAAATCCTTTCGGCAAGAGCGAATCGACAACACGTCCGAAGACGGTGCGAATGTGCAGCGGAAGCGAGCAGGCGAGCAGAATCTCATCAGGAGAGACGGTGCGGGGGACATTCGGCCTCCATCTCTGATGAAGCCTGAGTAGGTCGCGAAGAGGGGTTCGATGGCAGAGTGCTTTTCCAAGAGTGGGGAAAAAGTTACGCACTGATTGCTCATACTCCATTCTGCCTTCCCTAAGGGCAAGGAAAGCAACAATCCTTCCTTCGACTTTATCAATGGTGAGTCGCTCGCTTCCTTGCATTCCTCCCAAGGAGAGAAGAGGGCGCCCCTCGCGGTCGGACCGGCCAAACATCCGCGCCAGATAGTCGGGGTTGCGCACGCGGCGCCTCTCGTCCGCGGCAAAGAGCTTGCCGATGTAAGCGCCTTTGTGCAAATGGAGGAGCATTTCACGCGCCAAAGGGCCAATCGTTGAAATCGCAACTCTAACAAACGCTTTACTCCCTCTACGGTCAAAAGCGATCTCCTCTCCGACTCCGTTCAAGCCGACTTGCGCCAATACGCTTTTGAAATTGAAAACGATTTGTTCTTTCGGAAGGTCGAACCCCACAAAAGCAGGCGAAATCTCTTCGATCGTAACCTCTGCAAGCGCTGACGTTTCGCTGAGATGTTCGATTTTTTCAATTCGGCCGTCGGGAGTTACAAGATCATAATGTCCTGGATAGAGATAACTCGTCATAAATCCTATCCATAATCGATTCAAACAATAGATTAAAGAAAAACAGCGTACGGATTTTGTACGCAATGCCTCTCAATATCTGAGACAAAATATTGTGGGAAATTTGTTTGTAAATTGTGTATATTACCAGAATCTACTCGAGAGTTACTCTAGATCTGGTTGTTCATAAGTATAGACTTGCGCTTAAAGGGATCTTGTTTAAAATGGTAAGGTTCATTTAGGGGCGTCTCTTGAAAAAAAAGCGTTCGATAGGCATTCATGACGGAACATTTCACGCCGATGAAGTCACGGCGTGTGCTCTTCTTATTATTTTCGGTTTGACCGATGTAAATAAGATTGTACGAACGCGCGAACCTGAAAAACTGGCCACCTGCGAATTCGTCTGCGACGTAGGCGGGGTGTATGATCCTTATTTAAAATTCTTCGACCACCATCAGGCTTCTTATCAAGGGGAGCTGAGCAGCGCCGGAATGGTCTTAAAATTCCTTGTTGATACAAATGTCATATCGGAAGAGATCTACACCCATTTGAACCATTCGCTGATATTGGGTATTGATGCTCACGACAACGGCCGCTCGCTCCAGGAGTTGGGTGTCTGCACCTTTTCGCATGTAGTTGCGAATTTCAATCCAATCGATTATGACTCTCCAGCAGAGGATTCTGATTCGGCTTTTTACAAGGCGCTCGATTTTGTGACCGGCCATTTGCGCCGTACGATCGACCGTTTTAATTACAATCTCTCCTGTCGCGAGAGAGTGAAAAAGGCAATGGAAGGTGAAAAGCGATGCCTTTTCTTTGATCAGCCTCTTCCCTGGTTAGAAAGTTTTTTCGCTCTTGGCGGGGTCGGACATCCCGCCCTCTTCGTGGTGATGCCGGCGGGGGAACACTGGAAACTGAGGGGAATTCCGCCCGACTTTGAACATCGGATGCAAGTCCGTCTCCCGTTGCCAAAGGAATGGGCCGGGTTGTTAGGGGAGGAGCTGAAAAGCGTCACCGGAATCGAGGGGGCTCTCTTCTGCCACAAGGGGCGTTTCACATCGGTCTGGGAAAGGCGCGAAGATGCCGTCGAGGCTTTAAAGCAGGTATTGAAACAAAACAACATTAGTTATGAAGACACTTTTTGAGAAAATCATTGAGGGCGAGTTGCAGGCGGAAAAGGTCTATGAGGACGATAAGATCGTTGTGATCAAAGACAAATTCCCGAAAGCTCCGGTCCATCTGTTGATCATTCCGCGTAAACCGGTCCCAAAAGTCCAAGCCTTAGCCGATGAGGATTTCCATCTTGTAGGAGAGGTTTTCCGCATCGCCCAAAAGATGGCGAAGGAGTTCGGCCTCGAGGAGAATGGGTACAGGGTGATCGTTAACAACGGCCCCGATTCAGGGCAGGAGATCGATCATCTCCATTTCCACTTAATGGGCGGAAGACGCCTAGGGCCGATGGGTTGAGTATGTTTATAGAGAAAGAAACATGCGGATTGTGGATTGTGGATGTTCAGGAGCGTCTCTTTCCTCATATCGACCGTTCCTGCGAAGTCTTGGAGCAGATCTGCTATATGCTCGAAGCGGCCCGTCTCCTGCACATTCCGATTTTTGTGACTGAGCAGGCTCCCGATAAGCTCGGAGAGACGGTTGAGCCGATTAAAAAGCGCCTTCCCGAAGGGCAGTTGATCTATTCAAAAACAACTTTCTCAGGGTTTTACGATCCTGTTGTGCGCCTTGCAGTTGAAAAGCTTCCCGTCAAAACGTGGATCCTGGTCGGCATCGAGGCGCATATTTGCGTGCTCCAAACGGCAAAAGACCTGCTTGCCGCGAAAAAGAATGTAGTGGCGCTCAACGACGCGGTTAGCAGCCGCTCGCTTTTCGACTTCTCGACGGCGATAGGGGAGCTGCGCGACGCAGGCGCTCGAATCAGCAGCACAGAGACGGTAATCTATGAGTCTATTCGGGATGCTGCCTCTGAAGAGTTTAAAGAGTGTTTTTCTCTGATCAAGGCGCATGCTTAAGTATCTCATTATCTTCATGCTTCCTGTTGCTTTATCGGCCTCTCCCGATTCAGTAAACCGCAGAGTGCAGGCTTTTTTGTTGATCGGGGATACCCAGTCTGCCGTGCACGAAGCAGAACAAGGAGTGGCTCAATATCCTGATCAGCCCCGTCTTTTTCAGATAGCGATTAAAAGCCTCGGAACGGCCGGCCAAGAGAGTGAGATGGTCGCCCTTTGGGAGAAATACCACGCCCGCTTTCCGGAAAAAGCGATGGAGCAAGAAACGCTTGAGCAGATGGCATGGGCTATTCTGCGCAAAGGGCTTAAAGCCCACGGACTCGCCTCTCAGCTCATCGGGATTATTGGCGCGGCCCTAACGCAGGATATGTATGCCGTCCCATTTCTTGTCGAAGGGTTGAGGCACACAAATGCCCGCATCCGAGCAATCAGCGTGCAACTCGCAGCGATTTACGCCGATCAACCCTTGAAAGAGGAGATTGCGCGGATGTTTCATTCCGAATCGGTACTTGAGGTTCGCCTGGAAATATACGAAGCTCTTTCCAAATTGCGTATGGAAGAGTTAATCTCCGATTTGATCGCGCGGATTGGGGATTCAAAAATCAGCGCTAAAGAGAAGCATGTTGCGATCAAGGCGATTGTGAATTTCCGTGAATCTGTCTCACGCGAGGAACTTGAAATTTTAGCCTCAAGTAAGCGGGGAGCTCTGCGCGAGTTGGCGTGCGAGGCGATTGCCCACTGTGAACAGAAAGAGGATGCCGATATTTTGCATCGACTGGTCGAAGATTCCAATTCCATCGTCCAGGCAGCTGCGCTGAAAGGCCTCGGGTTTCTTCGGATTCCGCCGACCGAAAGGATTGAGAACTTGGCTCAGAAAGCTCGCGACCCAAGTGTGGGGATCGCAGCCGGTTGGGTTTGGATTCTGGCCGAACCCGAACGGGGTGAAGAGGCGTTCGGACGCTGGTTTTCGCATAAAAATCCCGAGGTGCAAGCTCTTGCGGCAGCTGCGCTGGCAGCGGCCGGCCCTTACGGAATCGACCTGGCCCGCGCCCATTTGAAAACAGCAAGCGATCCCTATGTTCAGGCGAATTTAGCTGTCGCGCTGATCGGCCAGCGGGAAGGGTGCGAGGAAGCATGCGCCGTTCTCGACCGCCTTTTGCACGCTCGAGAAGAGAGGTGGATGCTTGCCGAGGAGGGGCTCTTTCGCACCCTGGCAAAGAGTAGGGTGACTCACAATCCGGTGATTCCGAATTATCCTGAGGTTGTGGATCAAACTGTTCGGTTGGAATTTTTAAATATGCTGGCGATCCTGGAATATCCCGGGGTGCAAGATGCGATCAAGACCTTTCTCAAGCAGAGGCAGTGGGGCGTGACCGGGTTGGCTGCAGAGATGCTGCTTGGCGAAGGGGATGAGACCGCCATCGACCATGTGCGGGTTCTTCTCGATGATAAAGATCCTCAGATCAGAGCGGAGGCAGCACTGGTGCTTGCGACTTGGGGGCGCGATCCGACGGCGATTCCTCATCTACATGCGGTCTATCCAAAGGGAGATAGGCAATTGCAAATCAAAATTTTGGAAGCGCTTGGACGGATCGGTGACCGGAAGACCATCCCATTTTTAATTGAACGATTCAAAGAGCCTTCATTGATGCTCAGAATGATTGCAGCTTCCGTTTTGATTCAGACTTTAAACTCATAGAGTTTGAAAAAAGTCCCCCAATTTGCAATAGTGAGCCTGAATGGAACAAAAAAAAATTGAACAGATTCAAGGCCGTCTAAGCGAACAAGGAGTTGACGGCTGGCTTCTCTACGACAATCATGGATCGAATCGATTCGCTCGGCAGCTTCTCGGAATTTCACCCCATCTTGTCATCACAAGGCGGTTCTTCTATTGGATTCCCAAGGAAGGGGAGCCTACGAAGATCCTCCATCGCATCGAATCCGAGAGCTTAGAGATGTTGCCCGGTGAGAGACGTCTCTACCTCTCTTGGACCGAATTGGAGGGCGTTCTAAAGAAGGTACTGGGCAAAGCAAAGCAGATCGTCATGGAGTATTCACCCCGAAACGCTAACCCCAATATTTCTGTCGTGGACGCCGGCACGCTTGAAGTGATCAAGAGCATGGGGATTGAAGTCTCAAGCTCCGCCGATTTACTTCAGCATTATACCAGCATCCTTGATGAAAAGCAGATCGCCTCTCATCTCGAAGCGGCCTCCGTCCTGGAGACGACCTTCTCAAGGGCATGGGATTTGATCGCCGATTCGCTTCGGGAGGAGAAACGGATCACCGAATACGATGTGCAAAAATTTATTTTGAGCGAGTTTACCGCTCAAAACTGCATCACGGAAGATGGGCCGACCTGTTCGGTAAATGGGAATTCGGCCCTTCCCCACTACATGGCTTCGAAGCATACTGCCCGCGAGATCCACAGGGGCGATTTTTTATTGATCGACATGTGGTGCAAAAAAGATATCCCACAAAGCATTTATGCCGACCTTACCCGTGTGGCAGTCGCCGCTCCCCAGCCCACTCCCCGCCAGGAGGAGATCTTCAAGATTGTGAAGGGAGCGTTGACAAAAGGTGTTGACTACATCCGGGCACACGTCCAGAAAGGGGAGGAGGTTCAAGGAGCTCAAGTCGACGATATCTGCCGCGGTTACATCAAAAAGGCTGGATTCGGAGAGTACTTCACCCATAGAACGGGGCACAATATTGACACCGGCGTCCACGGGGCTGGGGCGAACTTCGACAATTTGGAGACGGCAGACTACCGCAAAATTTTACCCGGGATGTGCTTTTCTATTGAGCCGGGGATTTATTTGCCGGAGGAATTTGGTATAAGGATTGAGTACAACCTCTTAATCGGAAAGGATCGCTCTGTGGAGATTACGGGGGGTACCGAGGAGAATATCGTTTGTCTATTATGAGAAAACTCCTGCTTCTGCTTCTTTTAGTGGTTCCCCAGTGCGCGCATGCCGTGCTTCCCTATTGCGGCCGGCTCCAGCTTCCCGGGTGGTGGGGAAGCGCCGAGTATATGCTGGTCTGGCGCAAAAAGCGCTTTTATCCCCCTCTTGTGACGACCAGCAATCTGGGAACGCTTTTTGAAGACGCAGGCATTTTGGGGCTGCCGACTACACGGATTCTATTTGGGAATGAATATGTAGGGAACTCGCCCCAATCGGGAGGTCGCTTCGACGCTGGTTTTTGGCTTACCCCCTGCCTTGGGTTCGGAGCGACGTGGACACTCTTCGGAAAAGAACATTTCAGATTCAATAGAGAAGGAAGCGAACCGGGCATTCCTATTCTTGCGATCCCTTTTTTTGATACAGCTAACATGGAGGAATCGGCTGTCGTTATTTCACATCCCGAAGAGGGACCCGGTTCCGTTCAAATCGATCTCAGCAGTAACATATGGGCTGCCGATGTTTATACCCGGTGGGGCTTCTGGAATGCTTATTGTTTTCACATCGACTTGTTAGGCGGTTTCCGTTATGTGCGATTGAATGATAGTTTCAATATGACGACTCAAACAATTGTTAATTTCGAATTTCCACCACTTGTAACTGAATTTGAAACATTTGATTTATTTAAAGCCGAAAATGCATTTTACTCTGGTCTTGTCGGCATCATCGGGGAATACCGGTGGAGAAAGTGGGCCTTTCAAGTTTGTGGCAGGTTCGGAATTGGAAATATGGTGAAAAAAGTCAATATTCAAGGAGAAATCATCGGAATCGACGTCTTTGGAGAGATCGTCATCCCTGAAGGGATTTTTGCTCAGGATTCGAATATTGGCATCCATACCGACAACTCGTTCGAGGTAGTGAGCGAGGCCGAGGCAAAGATCGGCTATTATGTATGGTCCAATTTGATGGTGACGGCAGGCTATCACTTCATGTATTGGCCGAAGGTCTTTCTAGCGGGTGAACAGATCGACCGCAATGTAAATTTTGAAGATCTCCCACCTGGCCCTCGATTTCCCGCTCGAGATACCAATTTCTGGACTCAGAGCCTCACAGTCGGGATTTACTTTTTGTATTAATCCCTGTAATATGTACTCCTTTTTCTTAAAGGGGTTTATTTTCGGTGCTGCATAAAAAAGGGAGTATTTTAGGGGCTTCGCTTCTGGTTGCGGGGACGTGCATCGGGGGTGGGATGCTCGCTCTTCCCGTCGCGACAGGCATCTCCGGTTTTTTCCCCTCCTTCTTCCTACTACTGTTAAGTTGGGCTTTCATGACTGTTACCGCCCTTTTACTCTCTGAAGCCAATCTTTGGATGGAAGAGGGGGTCCACGTCATCACGCTCGCCTCTCGCTTACTTGGGCCGGTTGGGAAAATCGCCGCCTGGGTCCTCTATTTATTTATCGGCTACGCCTCGCTCGTCGCCTATGCGGCGGGCGGAGGAGGGCTCTTTGCTTCGGCGATGGAACATTTTTTTGGGGTCGCAGTTTCGGAAAATCTCGCGATCATCCTCTTTGTTCTTATCTTCGGCACGGTCGTTTATCTTGGGAATGTGATCGTAGGGCGGGTCAATACCCTTTTGATGTTCGGCTTAATTGGAGCTTACCTGCTTCTAATCGGGGCGGGGGCAGGCCATATTAGGTGGCATTATTTGCTGCGCAGCGAGTGGGGCAACACTCTGATAGCTATCCCATTGCTTCTGACCGTGTTCAGCTTTCAAACAATCGTTCCCAGTTTAACCATTTACTTAAAGCAAGATGGCCGGGCGCTTCGCCTATCGATCATCATCGGCACAGCAATTACTCTTTTGGTTTATTTAATTTGGCAGGCCCTCGTACTGGGGACCGTTCTTCTCGACGGTGAGCAGGGCCTTGCAGCCGCTCTTGCGGAGGGAAAGCCGGCCACCGAGTTTCTTGGGGTTGCGATCGGGGTTCCCTGGATTGGTGCAATCGCCGACTTTTTTGCTTTTTTTGCGTTGGTCACCTCCTTTTTAGGAATCGCTTTGGGACTTTTCGACTTTTTATCCGATGGATTGAAAATTAAAGAAAAGGGGTGGGGAAATATTTCTTTGGGCTTGCTTGTGGCTCTTCCCACACTCTTTTTTGCGTTGAGTATGGAGCGGGTCTTTCTGATCGCGCTCGATACCTCGGGAGGAATCGGGGATGCGCTATTGAACGGCATCTTTCCTGCTCTGATGGTTTGGATCGGCCGCTACCGCAGAGGCTATCTTTCCGATTACACCATTCCGGGGGGAAAATCGCTGCTTTTTTTCGTGATTTGCTACGCCCTTTTCGTTTTTCTGATTGAACTCGCCGGGAAGTTTGGGCTAATGAACTCTTTAGGAGGATAAATAGATGCGTATAATACGTGCATTTAAAGCTTTTTTCGAGGCGTTGAAAAAAGAGGAGGCCGCTCCTCAAATACCCCCTTCATCAACTGACCCGGCGCATTTGCGGCTTTTAGCCCTTTTGCAAAAAGAGGGGCGCCTGATCGACTTTTTTAAAGAGGATATCTCTTCCTATACGGATGCGCAGGTCGGGGCTGCTGTGCGCAATATCCACTTGAAATGTCAAGAAAGCCTCGAGGAATTTGTCACTTTGCGCCCGCTCTTCACCGAAGAGGAAGGGACAATGGTCACGATCCCGCAAGGATACGACCCCCTAGCCGTTAAAATTACGGGACAAGTTAAGGGAGAGCCTCCATACCAAGGAATTTTGCGCCATAAAGGTTGGAAAGCGCATAAAGAGTCGCTCCCTAAACAAATCCATCCAGGCGACCGTTCGGTTGTCTATCCTGCCGAGGTTGAAATAAGATGATCGGAATCGACTTAGGCACAACTAATTGTACACTAGCATTCAAAGGAGAAAACGGGATTGAGCAGTTTCCGATTTTGCAACAGATCACAGCCGATATGGAAGCGGAAAAGTTTGTCCTCCCTTCGTTTTTCTGTTTTCCCTTGGAAGGTGCGCCTTTTTTAGGGTGGTATGCCCGGGAGCGGGGGGCGGAGCTTCCCGAACGTGTTATCGCATCGGCGAAATCTTGGCTCTGCCATGATGCAATTGACAGACGCTCCCCTATTTTGCCGCTCAGTGGTCCAAAGATGAGCCCGGTCGAGGTGTGCGCAGCCCTTTTGAAGCATTTGCGCGCCTCCTTTTCTGAAGAAGAGTCGGCTCTTGTAACGGTTCCCGCTTCCTTCGATCCAAGCGCCCGCCAACTTGTGGAGGAGGCGGCTAAGTCCGCAGGATTCGGCGAGGTTGTCTTGTTAGAGGAGCCGTTAGCCGCGTTTTACGCATGGCTTCACCGCCATCAAGAAGATTGGCGCGAAATCCTCAAAATCGGTGATACCGTTTTAGTGGCTGACATTGGCGGAGGAACGACAGACTTCAGCTTGATAGCGGTAGAAGAAAGGGGGGGTGAACTTCATCTTGAACGCAAGGCGGTTGGAGACCATCTCCTGCTAGGCGGCGACAATATCGATCTTTCTCTCGCATACATGGCCCATCAAAAATTGGGCGGTGAAGAGAGGCCGGGAATGGTCCACGCCGTCCGCAGGGCTAAAGAGGTTCTACTTGGTGTAAATCCGCCCGACTCCTTTGACGTAACGCTAGAGGGGCGCGGAAGCAGCGTAATCGGTGGATCGGTAACAGTAACCCTGCAGAGAGAAGAGGTTGAGAAATGCCTTGTCGACGGGTTTTTTCCGATGGTGGAACTCGATGAACAGGTGCAAAAGGAGGCCCGTTCGGGAATCGCTAAACTCGGCCTTCCTTATGCCCGCGATCCGCGGATCACGGCACAGCTTGCACGTTTTTTGCGTGAAGCGGACGCAGACCTTCCCACAGCCGTCCTATTCAACGGAGGGACTTTGAAAGCGGCCGCTTTTCAAAGGCGGCTTCTCGCTCAGCTTTCCAAATGGCGTGGCGAAGAGGTAAACGCGCTCCCGGATCCTGACTACGATTTCGGGGTGAGCCGCGGCGCCGTTTATTATGGAATGACCCGCGAAGGAGAGGGGATCCGTGTCCGCGCTGGCACAAGCCGGAGCTATTATATAGGCGTCGAAGGAACGGCTCCGGCTGTTCCCGGAGTCCCCCCTCCGATCAAACCGGTGCTCGTCGTTCCCATGGGAATGGAAGAAGGGACCGAGCTGACATTAGAAGAGGAGGATTTCACGCTTCTCCTCGACGAGCCTGCATTCTTTCGTTTTTTCAGCAGCGCATCGGGGAATGGAGAGTTGAAAGAGCTCCATCCTATCGAAACGGTTTTGCGCGCAAATGGCGAAGAGGGAAATACGGTTCTCGTTAAACTGAGGGCTAAAGTTACCGAACTGGGCATGTTGGAGCTTTGGTGCGTTGCTCGGGATGGGCGAAAATGGAAATTGGAGTTCGACACCCGCAGAGAGGAATGCGGGCTAGAGTGAAAGCAGTAGTTTGAGTGCCTCTTGCTTCATCTTGAGGTAGAGACTGGCAAGGCCGTTGGCGCGGCCGGGGGTGAGTGAGGCCGGAATCCCGAGTTCCTCAAGGAAGGTGGGCGGCTCTTTCAATACGGTCTCGGGGTCGGTTCCGTTATAGGCTTCAATGAGGATAGCCGCAAGACCTGCAGAAATCAATGCGTCCGAAGCGGCGGCAAAGAAGATCTCTCTATCCCTTAATTCTGCGTGTAGGTACATCACGCTTTGACAGCCGTGTACCACGTTCTCCTCTCTTTTCCATTCCGTTTGAAAGGGTGGAAGACGCTCACCCCATTCTATTATTTTCTGGTAAACCTCTTCAGGCGTTGCACAATTGGAAAAACTCTCTTTAATGTTGACCATTCTGATCCATTTGCTCCAATCTTTGTAGGAGTTCGTCTATTTTCCGCCCCATCTCTTCTGTTTGGTGTTTCATATTTAGAATTTGATGTTTACGGTTCTTGGGGTCTGTGCCTAAATCGAGATCGTATCCGATTTTTGTGATGACTTGGTTTCCGACCAGAAGTCCGAATACACCACCCAAAGCATAAGGAAAGACTACAGACGAAGCCAGCAAAACCGTCACAGAAATCGCGAGGACAATCTGGCGTGTTCCGTGGGGATCTAGCAGCTCAATTCCATAGTTTACAATATTCCAAAAAGAAAAAAGAACATGTGGTCGAGCTTGGTCTTGAGTGGAGGGCAGGCATTTAATCACACCAAAGAGGCCTTTGTTTTCAGTATCAAAAACAGTAACCGTTAAAACTCCGAGCATTCCTCCAACTCCGCATCCGACCCCAAAACCAATCGACAAGGGGATGGCGACTGCATTAAAACCGTAGAGCGTTCCGCTGCATGCAAAAAAGATACCCCATGCCAAAATATACCCAATTATTTTCGGCCAGTTGGCTTTGACAAAACGCGCTGTATGTACAGCGGTCGTTGCCACATTCCTCTTGATTATCAGAAGAGCAACGTAGGATCCGTGGCCGCAAGCGCCTTGAATAATTCCAATTAGGTCATTGACCCTAAGTGCGACTCTCTCGAGGGTGCATAAGAAATGATATGTCGCATAGCCGCAAAGAGCGGAGGCTTGTCCGACTTGCCGGTCGATCCATTCGATTCCTTTTCCTGATAAGTTGAGGAGAGCCTTTCCTCCTTCAAGTATTCCGCATCCGCTATTGTAGCAACCAAAGCCAACCATCCCGGAAAGAGTTTCGTAAATTGAACAAAGATAATCGACAATCCACGAGGAATCTTCGTAAATCTTGGCTGCTTCCTCTACAAAATCGTTGCCAAGTTCCTTTAGGGTATTGCCAATTCCTGAGATGCTCATGGTGTAAAGCTTAAAGTAATAAAATCTTATTGTAAATTAGGAATTTTTTTTAGAACGAAAGGAATCGTTGACCTTAAAGTCAATCATATCGTTTAATCTTTCTTTTTCTCAAGGAGACATAAAGAGGATAATGCCGAAAGAAGATATGATCAAAGTGGAAGGTGCTGTCCAAGAGCTTCTCCCAAACATGCATTTTCGTGTAGTGCTGGAGAATGGGATGACGGTGATCGCCCACCTTTGCGGAAAGATGCGCATGCGCAATATCCGCGTGTTGACCGGGGATCGGGTAACCGTTGAAATGTCCCCCTACGACCTGTCTAAAGCACGTATTGTATATCGACACCGTTAATATTAGGATAACTGTTGATTTTTTTTAGATTTATCACGTAGACTGTGCTGCTTTCAAGAGTACCCTTGTGCCCAGATAGCTCAGTGGTAGAGCACTTGCATGGTAAGCAAGCGGTCGTAGGTTCAATTCCTATTCTGGGCATAGGAATTTAAAAAATTAACTTTAACTATTTTAAAGAGGATTCAATCAATGGCTAAGGAAACATTTCAAAGGACCAAGCCGCACGTTAATATCGGGACGATTGGCCACGTCGACCACGGTAAAACAACACTAACCGCCGCAATCACAAAGGTGCTAGCTGAGGCTGGAGGCGCCTCTTTTCGCGACTACAATTCGATCGACAACACACCCGAAGAGAAACAGCGCGGCATTACAATTAACTCTAGCCATGTTGAGTACCAAACAGACTCGCGCCACTACGCGCACGTCGACTGTCCGGGGCACGCCGACTACGTTAAGAACATGATTACGGGAGCGGCCCAAATGGACGGCGCAATCCTCGTTGTTGCGGCAACAGATGGTGCAATGCCTCAAACAAAAGAGCACATTCTTTTAGCTCGTCAAGTCGGTGTACCGAAGATTGTCGTCTTCCTGAATAAATGCGACATGATCGGCGAAAGCGACCAGGAGCTGATCGACCTCGTTGAGATGGAGCTTGCCGAACTTCTTGAAGAGAAAGGATACAAAGATACTCCAATCGTTAAAGGTTCAGCTCTTAAGGCTCTTGAAGGGGATCCAAAATATGTCGAGAGCATCAAAGAGTTGATGAAATCAGTCGACGATAACATCCCGACTCCCGAGCGCGAAGTTGACAAACCCTTTCTCATGCCGGTCGAGGATGTATTCTCAATTTCCGGTCGCGGAACTGTTGCTACCGGGCGTGTTGAGAGAGGAGCGGTCAAGCTCAATGATAAGCTTCAGATTGTCGGTCTTGGAGAAACTCGGGACACAGTTGCAACAGGTCTTGAGATGTTCAATAAAATCCTTGACGAAGCGCGCGCAGGTGAAAACGTCGGGGTTCTTCTCCGGGGTGTTGATAAGAAAGACATCGAGCGCGGAATGGTTCTATGCGCTCCCGGTTCCGTCACTCCGCACAAAAAGTTTAAAGGTGCCGTCTACATCTTGACTAAAGATGAGGGCGGTCGGCATAAGCCCTTCTTTACGGGATATCGGCCACAGTTTTACCTACGCACAACAGACGTAACAGGTACCGTTGAGTTACCCGCTGGAACTGAAATGGTGATGCCGGGAGATAACATCGAAATCACAGCTGAGCTCATCACTCCGGTTGCGATGGAAGAGGGGATGCGCTTCGCAATTCGTGAAGGCGGCCGTACAATCGGCGCCGGAACAATCTCGAAGATCATCGAATAATGAAATCTGCGAGGGGAGGATACTCCCCTCGCACGCTTTCGGGCTCTAAGGGTGTGTAGCTCAGTCCGGTAGAGCAGCGGTCTCCAAAGCCGCCGGTCGGGGGTTCGAATCCCTCCGCACTCGAGTTAGGATTATTAGGGTTATAATGCGTCTAAAAACTTTTTAACAATGTGCTGTTCAGGTATAAGTGGACCTTCTTTAAACGGCACATGTGAGGGCAAAAATAGTGCAGCGCGCGAACACTAAGGCAATTCAAAAAATGGATGCTAAAAAAAGCCGATCGTCAGCTTCTTCAAAAAAATTACAAGGCCGCAAGGTGATTAATTTTGTTGGGGAAGTGAAACAGGAACTCAAAAAGGTCGAATGGACGAGCAAAGAAGAGCTTAAGAGCTATACCAAAATCGTCTTGGTGAGCACATTCATATTCGGCATGTTTGTTTATTTAGTCGATTTGTTGATCCAAAGCTTTCTGGGAGGGGTCAATTTACTTGTCAAATTTATTACAGGATAATCTTTTCATGCAAAAGTGGTATGTCGTCCAAGTCTTTACCGCCCAAGAGAAGAAAGTAAAGAAAGCTCTTGAGGAATTTCGCGAATCCGCAGGTATGATAGACCTCATCGAAGAGGTTCTGCTTCCGACCGAAAATGTAATGGAAGTTAAAAAAGGGGAGCAGAAGATCAGTGAAAAGCGGATTTGGCCAGGCTATATCTTGATTAAAATGGAATTAACCGATGAAACCTGGCAGTACGTCAAGTCGACAACCGGGGTGATCGATTTTCTAGGAGGAGAGAAGCCGACTTCATTAACTGAGAGTGAAGTGAAGGAAATTTTAGAAGATCTCGAATCTAAAAAGGAGGGTGTCACTCAAAAGCATAAGTTTGAACCGGGTGATCGGGTCAAGATCAACGACGGCGTCTTTGTCAATTTCATCGGCACCGTTCTCGAAGTATTCAGAGAAAAGGGGCGTCTGAGTGTAATGGTCTCTATTTTTGGTCGTGATACACGAGTAGACGATCTCGAATTTTGGCAGGTTGAAGAAGTTGGGCCGGAAGCTGAAGCTTGAGAGATAAAAAGACTATCTTCAAAAACCCGCTCTAATTATAATGATCCGCCATTAGAAATAATGTGCATAGCGCGTTAGAAATTAAGGAAAAGGCACCATGGCTAAAAAAGTCGTCAAAATCATCAAATTACAGATCCCGGCCGGAAAAGCAAATCCGGCCCCACCCATTGGGCCCGCCCTGGGTGCAGCAGGGGTAAACATCATGGGGTTTTGCAAGGAATTCAACGCGAAAACCCAAGACAAAGCTGGCGATATCCTTCCTGTTGAGATTACCGTTTTTTCGGACAAAAGTTTTACTTTCATTACGAAACAGCCTCCTGTTCCGGAATTGATAAAAAAGACGATGGGTCTTGAAAAAGGGTCGAGCACACCTAACCGTGATAAGGTGGGAAAGCTCACGATGTCACAGGTCGAAGAGATTGCGAAGAAAAAATACCAGGATATGGGCGTTCGTACCATGGACTCTGCAATGCGCATGGTCATGGGAACGGCCAAAAGTATGGGAATTGATATTGTAACGATTCACGACACCCAGAGTGATTAAGGTAGAGACTCTCTGTCATAGGGCGGGAGTGAATAGTTACCCGCGAAGCACTCTTAGGAAAATTGCTTCAGAGGTAAACAGAATACTACATGTTCAAGAATAGGAAAATAAATGGCACGTAAAAGCAAACGTATTCGGGAGATTGCGTCTCAAGTGAATCGGGATAAACTCTATTCGCTTGAAGAGGCAGTCGCTATTTTACAGCAGTGCCCTTCCGTTAAATTTGATCAGACGGTCGATGTTTCAGTAAAATTAGGCGTCGATCCAAAGAAATCTGATCAGCACGTGCGAGGAACCGTTTCATTACCGAATGGAACGGGGAAAACGCTTCGGGTGCTCGTATTTGCTGCAGGTGAAAAGATGCAAGAGGCGATTGACGCCGGAGCAGACTACGCGGGCAGCGACGAGCTATTCGAAAAGGTGAAGGGTGGATGGACCGACTTCGACGTCGTGATCGCCACGCCTGATATGATGCGGGAGGTCGGAAAGCTAGGTAAGGTGTTGGGTCCGCGCGGCCTCATGCCAACCCCTAAGGGTGGAACCGTTACGACTGACGTCGCGACGGCAATCAATGAAATTAAAAAAGGGAAGATCGAATTCAAGCTCGATCGCCATGGAGTCTGCAACAACGGAGTCGGAAAGCTCTCTTTTTCGAAAGGGGCGCTTTTAGAGAACATAAGCACACTTTTGGCGGCGATCGGACGGGCAAAGCCTGCTTCTGCAAAAGGGCAATACTTTGTTTCTCTTGCGATCTCCTCAACGATGGGTCCCGGTCTCAAGATCGATCCTCGTGAAATTCCAGCTGTATAAAAATTGAGGTTAAGATGAGAGCAGAAAAACAACTTCTCCTCGATGAGATTAAGGAAAAGATCGAAGGGTCGAATGGTTTTATCGTCGCCCGCTACCAGGCTTTTTCAGCTGCTAGGGCTCGTCAGTTTCGGGACCATGTGGCTGAGGTTGGAGGTGAGTTTGAAGTCGTGCGCAAGCGCGTCTTTATCAAAGCTGCCCTTGAAATGGGCATCGAGGTCGATATCAGTAACCTTGAAGGACATGTCGGTATCGTATTTGCTCGTGATGATGTGACAAGTGTGGCCAAGAGTACCGTCAAGTATGGTGATGATCATGACAAGTCAATCGCCGTCTTAGGTGGACATATTGAAGGCGAATTTTGTTCGGCCGAAGAAGTGGAAGCGATTGCGAAACTGCCAAGCCTGCCTGAGCTTCGTGCGCAAATTCTTGGTCTCTTCGAAGCGCCAATGTCGCAAACTGTGGGAGCCTTTCAGGCTGTCCTCACAAGTGTTCTCTACTGCTTGGAAGAGAAGAGCAAGAAGGATTAGAATTATTTAAATTTTTTTTAATGAGAGGTAAATAAAGTGGCTACAGAAAGCTTAGAAGAAATTGTCAAAACGCTTAGCGATCTTAAGGTGACAGATCTTGCTAAGTTGAAGAAGATGTTGGAAGAGGAGTGGGATGTCACAGCCGCCGCTCCAGCCGCTGTCGCGGTTGCAGCTGCTCCCGCCGCTGCCGAGGCGGCCGCTGAAGAAGCGACAGATTTCCAAGTCACTTTGACTGAAGTTCCGGCGGATAAGAAAATCGGCGTCATTAAAGCCGTCCGCGAGATCACAGGACTAGGTTTGAAAGAAGCGAAAGAGATCGCCGAAAGCGCTCCTAAAGTCTTGAAAGAGAGCGTGCCCAAAGCTGAAGCAGAAGAGATTGTCAAAAAGATCGAAGCTGCCGGTGCTAAGGCGACAATGAAAGGCGTCTAATTGCCGCTGTTTTCATTTTCCGCACAAGACGAAAATCATGTTTTTTCGGGCTTGTGCGGGTTGTTTATTTGGAGTTTCTTTTATAAAAAATTTAATTTTGAGTCCTGATCATTCAGACTTTATGGGCACGTGTTTCTAGATCGAACGCTAGGCAGCGTTTGATTGTAAACATATGTCTTAATTGCGTTTATACAAATACGCCATGTGTAAATTTTTTGCCAAAGAGGAGCGAGCCAAGGCATGCCATCTATGACAAAAAATCCACACATGGCGTACAAATCGAGGGAGCAAGCACATGCTAAAGAGACGGCCGGATCGGGTCAGCTTCGTTAAAAAGGAAGAGATAATCGACCTTCCTAATCTGATCGAAATTCAGATTAAATCCTACGATCAGTTTTTGCAAGCCGATAAATTTGCAGAAGATAGGGAAAACATCGGGTTGCAGGAGGTTTTCAATGAGATTTTCCCAATCAAATCCTATGACGAAAAGACCATTTTAGAATACCTCTCCTATAATCTTGGCGTTCCAAAGTATTCGCCTGAAGAGTGCATTCGTCGAGGGATCACTTACAATGTCACCTTAAAAGTCCGCTTCCGCTTAACCGATGAAACTGGGATCAAAGAGGAAGAGGTCTATATGGGAACAATTCCCGTAATGACTGAGAAGGGAACGTTTATCATAAATGGCGCCGAACGGGTGATCGTC
Source organism: Chlamydiales bacterium (assembly GCA_020831465.1). Lineage (GTDB taxonomy): Bacteria > Chlamydiota > Chlamydiia > Chlamydiales > JAAKFR01 > JAJACP01. Next base: position 12,628 of record JAFIGI010000044.1, on the reverse strand, counting down.
TCCCAGCTCCACCGCTCTCCCGGAATCAATTTCGAGCAGGAACGCCACGCAAAGGGGATGATTCTTTCAGCTTTCCGCATCATTCCTTACCGAGGCAGCTGGCTTGAAGCCGCTTTTGACCTTAACGACCTAATCCATATTTATGTCGACCGTAAGAAACGGCGCCGTAAGATTTTGGCGACGACTTTCATCCGGGCGCTCGGATACTCATCGGATGCCGATATCATTGAGGAGTTTTTTACCGTCTCTGAAGCTAGCGTGAAAAGCGAAAGCGATTTCGCAATGTTGGTTGGTAAAATCTTGGCGGATAATGTCGCTGATACTGAGAGCGGTTTGGTTTATGGAAAGGCGGGTGAGAAGCTGAGCACGGCAATGCTCAAGCGGATCGTCGATGCGGGTATCCATACTTTGAAGCTCATAGAAGATGCTGATGAGAATCACCCGATCATTAAGATGCTTGCTAAAGATCCGACCGATTCTTATGAGGCGGCCCTGAAGGATTTCTACCGAAAAATCCGTCCTGGTGAGCCGGCAACGCTATCTAATGCCCGATCGGTAATCATGCGTCTTTTCTTTGATCCGAAGCGTTACAATTTAGGACGGGTTGGACGCTACAAACTTAACCGAAAACTCGGATTTGAAATCAACGATGAGACGCTCTCTGTCGTTACCCTTTCAAAGGAAGATGTGATCGGCGCATTGAAATACTTGATCCGACTCAAAGACGGAGCAGAAGACACACAAGTTGATGACATTGATCATCTTGCAAACAGAAGAGTTCGTTCTGTCGGGGAGCTGATCCAAAACCAGTGCCGAGTCGGTTTGGCGCGCATGGAAAAGATCATCAAAGAGCGGATGAATCTATTCGACTTCTCCTCCGACACTTTGACCCCCGGTAAAATCGTCTCTGCAAAAGGACTTGCCGGTGTGCTTAAAGACTTTTTCGGTCGCTCGCAGCTCTCCCAGTTCATGGATCAGACTAACCCGGTAGCCGAATTGACCCACAAACGGCGCCTTTCGGCGCTTGGCCCCGGCGGTTTGAACCGCGAGAGGGCAGGATTCGAAGTTCGAGACGTGCATGCGAGCCATTACGGCAGGATCTGTCCGATCGAAACGCCTGAAGGCCCGAATATCGGATTGATCACCTCGCTCTCCTCTTTTGCGAAGATCAACGAGTTCGGCTTTATCGAAACACCCTATCGAATCGTCCGTGACGGCATTGTGACCGATGAGATCGAATATATGACAGCCGATGTGGAAGAGCAGTGTGTCATTGCGCAGGCTTCGGCTCGCCTTGATGAGTACAACATGTTCGTCGATTCGATCTGTTGGGCACGCTACAAGGGCGAATCTTTGGAAATCGAGACACAGCGTGTCACACACATGGATGTCTCTCCAAAGCAGCTCGTTTCGATCGTCACCGGACTGATTCCATTCCTTGAACATGACGACGCCAACCGGGCCCTGATGGGTTCGAACATGCAACGTCAAGCCGTTCCTCTTCTAAAACCGGAAGCCCCTATTGTGGGAACAGGTCTCGAAGCACGCGCCGCGCGCGACTCCGGAGCGGTCGTTATAGCCGAGGAAGATGGAATCGTTGAGTATGTCGACGGGTTGCAAGTCGTCATCGCCTCCAAAGCTAATCCTCTTGAGAAAAGGGTTTATGAGCTGAAGAAATTCATGCGATCAAATGCAGGAACCTCGATCAATCAACAACCCCTTTGTAATATAGGCGATGAGATCCATGCCGGAGATGTGATTGCCGATGGTCCCGCAACCGACAAAGGGGAGGTGGCCCTTGGCAAGAATGTTCTGGTCGCATTTATGCCCTGGTTTGGGTACAACTTCGAGGATGCGATTATCCTTTCTGAGAAGCTGCTTCGTGAGGATGCTTACACATCCGTCTACATCGAAGAGTTTGAGCTGACCGCACGCGACACTAAATTGGGTAAGGAAGAGATTACGCGTGATATTCCGAACGTTTCTGAAGAGGCTCTTGCCAATCTTGGAGAAGACGGAATCATCCGAATTGGCGCAGAAGTGAAACAGGGAGATATTCTTGTCGGGAAAATTACCCCTAAGTCGGAGACCGAACTGGCACCTGAAGAACGTCTGCTAAGAGCGATTTTCGGGGAGAAGGCAGCCGACGTCAAGGATGCATCACTTGTTGTCCCTCCCGGAACGGAAGGGGTCGTGATGGATGTGAAAGTCTTCAGCCGTCGCGACCGGCTCTCGAAAACCGATGACGAGCTTGTCGAAGAGGCGACGCACCTTAAAGATCTTCAGAAAGAATATAAGCAAAAAGTACTTCATTTGATGATGGAACGCCATGAGAAGTTGGGTGCCCTCCTTCTCAATGAAAAATCGCCTGCTCCGATCATCCACCGCCGAACTGCCGAAGAGATCGTTCCTCAAGGCACTCCTTTCAATCAGGATCTGATAGAGACCCTGGAGCATGAGGATCCGATCGACCTGATCATGCCGTCCAATGAAATCTATGACCTTCTGAGGACGATCTTGCGCGATTTCGAAACGCAGTTTCAAAAGCTTGAAATGCAGCACAAAACTGAGCTTGAACAGCTCCGTAAAGGTGATACAGACCTCGATCCCGGTGTAATCCGCCAAGTAAAAGTCTACGTTGCCTCGAAAAGGAAGCTTCAAGTAGGGGATAAGATGGCAGGGAGACACGGGAATAAAGGCGTCGTTTCGAAAATTGTTCGCGAGGCCGACATGCCTTACCTGCCAACCGGGGAAACAATTGAGATCATACTCAACCCCCTCGGTGTTCCTTCCCGTATGAACATTGGCCAGGTCTTGGAAACCCACCTTGGATTTGCGGCTAAAAAGGCCGGAATTTACGCGAAAACCCCCGTTTTCGAAGGTTTTCCTGAAGAGCGCATTTGGGAGATGATGCGGGAGCAAGGGCTTCCCGACGACGGAAAGTCGTTTCTTTATGACGGAAAGACCGGAGACCGTTTCGACAACCGTGCAGTTATTGGCTACATCTATATGCTCAAATTGAGCCATCTTGTAGCAGATAAGATTCATGCACGGTCCATCGGACCCTATTCACTGGTAACCCAGCAGCCTTTGGGTGGTAAAGCCCAAATGGGGGGCCAACGTTTCGGAGAGATGGAAGTATGGGCTCTTGAAGCTTACGGAGCGGCGCATGTGCTGCAGGAGATCCTAACTGTTAAGTCCGATGATGTTTCGGGACGGACGCGCATTTATGAATCGATTGTAAAAGGGGAGAACCTGCTCCATGCGGGGACTCCTGAATCTTTCAATGTCTTAATTAAAGAAATGCAAGGGCTTGGATTAGACGTCCGACCTTTAACAGTTGAAGAAGAATAACCTTCGGTAGTTGCGTTTATAACTACCCTATTGTGGAGTGTGTGAATGTTTGAAGAGCCTCGAGAAAGTCAGTTTGATAAGCTGAAAATTGGCATCGCTTCAGATGCCGTGATTCGAGATAAATGGTCTCGCGGGGAGATCAAAAAGCCTGAAACCATCAACTACCGTACGTTTAAGCCCGAAAAAGGAGGACTTTTCTGTGAAAAGATCTTCGGTCCGACCAAAGATTGGGAGTGTGCATGCGGCAAATACAAAAAGATCAAGCACAAAGGAATCGTTTGTGACAGGTGTGGCGTTGAAGTGACGCTTTCCAAGGTGCGACGGGAAAGAATGGCTCATATAGAGCTGGCTGTACCAGTCGTTCACATTTGGTTCTTCAAGTCAATGCCCTCCCGCATCGGAAATGTCTTAGGGATGTCCTCGACCGATCTCGAGCGCATCATTTACTACGAAGAGTATGTCGTCGTTGATCCCGGTCAAACAGAGCTCGAGCGCAAGCAACTTCTGAACGATGCCGAGTACCGGGATGCCGTTGAGAAGTGGGGGCGCGGAGCATTTGAAGCAAAAATGGGAGGGGAAGCTGTTGCCGACCTTTTACGTACTGAGGATCTCGATGCCTTACTAATCGACCTTAAAGAGAAGTTGCGCCGGACTAAATCTCAGCAAGCGCGAATGAAGTTGGCGAAGCGCCTCAAAATCGTCGAAGGGTTCGTCACCTCGCCAAATAAACCGGAATGGATGGTTATGCAATCCATTCCTGTTATCCCCCCTGATTTGCGGCCTCTTGTCCCTCTTGACGGTGGGCGTTTTGCAACTTCTGACCTAAACGACCTCTACCGCCGCGTGATCAACCGAAACAACCGCCTAAAGGCGATTTTACGTTTGAAGACGCCGGATGTGATCGTTCGCAACGAGAAACGGATGCTGCAAGAGGCGGTTGACGCCCTTTTCGATAACGGGCGACATGGCCATCCTGTTATGGGTGCCGGAAACCGTCCCCTCAAGTCACTATCTGAAATGCTCAAAGGTAAAGGAGGACGCTTCCGCCAAAACCTCCTTGGTAAGCGCGTTGACTATTCAGGCCGTTCCGTCATTATTGTAGGGCCGGAGTTGAAGTTCAACCAATGCGGCCTTCCGAAAGACATGGCCCTTGAACTATTTGAGCCTTTCATCGTCAAGCGGTTAAAAGAGCTCGGCTACGTCTATACGATCCGGTCGGCTAAGAAGATGATCCAGAGGGGAGCGACTGAGGTATGGGATGTGCTCGAGGAGATCATTAAAGGTCATCCCGTGATGCTAAACCGTGCGCCGACCCTTCACAGATTGGGGATTCAAGCCTTCGAGCCGGTACTGATTGAAGGAAAAGCGATTCGGATCCACCCCCTCGTTTGCGCTGCCTTTAACGCCGACTTTGACGGCGACCAAATGGCCGTACACGTTCCTCTTTCGGTTGAAGCGCAGTTGGAGACGAAGGTTTTGATGATGGCTCCAGACAATATCTTTCTCCCTTCATCCGGCAAGCCGGTTGCGATTCCTTCGAGGGATATGACCTTGGGTCTTTACTATCTAATGGCTGATCCTATCTATTTCCCCGAAAAAACGAAGATTTTTGCCGATCAAAACGAAGTTCTTCTTGCTCTTGCAGCAGCCGATAACACGCTTCTTTTTGATGAGCGCGGGAACAGAAGCCAGCGGCGCGACACGACCGGCCGCGGTCTCCATATCCATGAGAAGATTAAGGTGCGGATTGAAGGGTCGATTATTGAAACGACTCCGGGCCGCGTCGTATTCAACACGATCGTGCCGAAACAACTCGGCTTCCAAAACTACAGTTTGCCGAGCAAGCGCATGAGTGAATTAATCCTCGAATGCTACAAAAAGGTCGGTCTGGAAGCAACGGTCAAGTTCCTCGACGACCTCAAGGATCTCGGATTTTCACAAGCGACGAAAGCGGCAATCTCGATGGGGATTACCGATGTCCGCATTCCAGAGAGTAAAGCGCAGATCATTAGTGAAGCGCACAAGAAAGTCGAACTGGTCCGCAAGCAGTATGAAGACGGGATTATTACGGGCGGTGAGCGCGAGTCGAAAACGATCAGCATTTGGACGGAAGTTTCCGACACACTGTCAGACGCTCTCTTCAAAGAGATCAGCAAGATAGAAGATGCCCGCCACAATCCTCTCTATTTGATGATCGATTCCGGAGCGCGGGGAAATAAATCGCAGTTGAAGCAGCTTGGGGCTTTGCGCGGCTTGATGGCTAAGCCGACGGGAGAGATCATTGAATCGCCGATTACCTCCAACTTTAGGGAAGGGCTGACGGTAATCGAATACTCGATCTCTTCTCACGGTGCGCGGAAAGGTCTTGCCGATACCGCTTTAAAAACCGCCGACTCCGGTTATCTGACTCGACGTCTTGTTGACGTTGCTCAGGACGTGATCGTAACTGAACACGATTGCGGCACGCTCAATGCGATTGAAGTGGCTGCGATTAAACAAGGTCAGGAGGAATTACTCCCGCTTAAAGACCGGATCTATGGACGTACCGTTGCGGATGATATCTATCAACCCGGCGATAAAAGTAAGCTTCTTGCAAAAGCGGGCGATATCCTAACAGCCCGCCAAGCCGAGGTGATCGATGACGCGGGGATTGAAAGCATTCGAATCCGATCCGCGCTGACTTGCGAAAGCCGCCGCGGCGTCTGCTCCAAGTGTTACGGTCTGAATCTGGCGAACGGGCGGCAGGTCGGCATGGGTGAAGCTGTCGGAATTATAGCAGCCCAGTCAATTGGGGAGCCGGGAACACAGTTGACGATGAGAACCTTCCACTTGGGAGGGATCGCGGCCGCTACCTTCAGCCCTGAGATCATCGTCGAGAAGGATGGAATCGCCATCTACATGGATCTGCGTACGGTCGAAGACCAAGAAGGCAACTGGCTTGTGTTGAACAAAAATGGAGCTCTCCATGTTGTGCGGGACGAAGGGCGCACGATCGAAGAGTATAAGAAGCTGCTTAGCACAAAATCAATCGAACCTTTGCAGACCTTTCCTCTCGAGCTGGGAGCTAAAATCCTTGTTGAAGATGGAGCTCACGTTAAATCAGGGCAAAAAATTGCCGAAGTCGAGCTTCACAACATTCCAATTATTTGCGACCGACCCGGTTACGTCAAATATGAAGATTTGGTTGAAGGGATCTCTACGGAAAAAGAGGTAAACAAACAGACCGGTCTTGTCGAGCTGATCGTGAAACAGCATCGCGGGGAACTTCATCCGCAGATCGCCATTTACACCGATCCCGAGTTTAAGGATCTTGTCGGTACATACGCGATTCCTTCCGGGGCCGTTCTCTCTGTTGAAGAGAGACAGAGTGTCAAGCCCGGGATGCTTCTCGCTCGACTTCCTCGCGGCGCGATTAAAACAAAGGATATCACCGGCGGTCTGCCGCGTGTTGCTGAACTTGTCGAGGCACGCAAACCGAAAGATGCTGCTGAGATTGCGAAAATCGACGGTGTTGTCGACTTTCGCGGCGTCCAGAAGAACAGACGGATTGTTGTCGTTCGAGACGAGACTACCGGTATGGAGGAGGAGCACCTTATCCCCTTGACCAAACACCTGATCATCCAGCGCGGAGACCATGTGATAAAGGGGCAACAGTTGACCGATGGACTTATCGTTCCGCATGAGATTCTTGAGATTTGCGGCGTACGTGAGCTCCAAAAATATCTCGTGAATGAAGTTCAGGAGGTCTACCGTCTGCAGGGGGTTGATATTAATGATAAACATATTGAGATCATTGTCCGCCAGATGCTTCAGAAAGTGCGTGTCATTGATCCCGGCGACACTACCCTTCTTTTCGGTGAAGAAGTGCATAAGAAGCAGTTTTATGAAGAAAATAGGCGGACCCTTGAAGAAGGCGGAAAACCTGCTCAGGCAGCGCCGGTGCTTCTTGGAATCACGAAGGCTTCGCTCGGGACCCAATCATTCATCTCAGCTGCATCATTCCAAGATACAACACGCGTCTTAACCGATGCAGCGTGCGCAGGCAAAACCGACTACCTCATGGGCTTCAAGGAGAATGTCATTATGGGGCACATGATTCCTGGAGGAACAGGCTTCGAGACCCACCACCGGGTCAAGCAGTACCTCGACCGAGAAGAGGTCGAAGAGCTTGTCTTCGATTTTTCTTAAAAAGAAAAAACCCCAAACCAAAGTTTGGGGTTTTTTATATTTGGGGCAGAGCCGAATTTAGGCGGCGGCGACACGCTCAAGAATATGCTTCTCTAGTTTACGGGTGTCGGCGGCAAAGCGGCGGATTCCATCTGCAAGCTTTTCGATCGCCATCGCATTGTCGTTTACCTCAAAACGGAATGTCGGTTCATCAAGCTCTAACTTTTGAATCTCGACCTCTTTTGATTTTTCCGGACTAAGCTTGCGTTCGACGGTTCCTTCGCTCTCATGCAAGATTTCCAATAATTTGGGGGAAATCGTCAACAGATCGCATCCCGCGAGCTGCAAAATCTCGTCGACATTGCGGAATGAGGCGCCCATGACCTGAGTTTTATAGCCGAATTTCTTGTAATAGTTATAAATCTGCGTCACCGAGACCACACCGGGATCTTTCTCCGGAGGGTAGCTCTCGACATGTTCGCTAGCCTTATACCAGTCAAGAATACGGCCGACAAAGGGGGAGATCAGCGTCGCTCCAACCTCGGCAGCCGCTACGGCTTGCGCCAAGCTGAACATCAAAGTCATATTGCAATGGATTCCCTCCTTCTCCAATACCTTGGCTGCTTGGATGCCTTCCCAGGTAGAAGCGAGCTTGATCAGAACGCGTGAACGGTCGATTCCCGCCGCTTCATACAAGCCGATCAGATGGGTCGCTTTGTGGATGCTTCCCTGAACATCAAAAGAAAGGCGGGCATCTACCTCCGTAGAAACGCGGCCAGGAACGATTTTCAAAATCTCAACACCGAAATTCACAAAAAGCCGGTCCATAATGCAGTGCAGCATTTGAAGTTGATTGGAAGTTTTGCTCATCCCCCAACGGATCGCTTCATCGATTAAATATTGGTACTGATCCTCGGAAGCAGCTTGAAAAATAAGCGAGGGATTGGTCGTTGCATCGGTCGGCTCGTATTTTTTAATATTGTTGATATCCCCGGTGTCGCAAACTACGGTGGTCATTTGCTTAAGTTGATCTAATTTACATGTCATAAAAATCCTTTTGAATATTACTATACTTATAGCATATATATTTATTTATGACAATGTATCACTAAGGAGGATATTATGAGTTTAGTGCCTCGATGGTTTTCCCGTTTTCCCAAACCTAATAGAAGAGCGGCTGACCTCTTTAATTTAGGAAAGTTTTTTGAAGATCTTGAAGATGAGATGACTACAGTTCCCTCAGGATTAAGCCTTTCAAGTGACGATAAGCATATCTATGTCGAAGCAAACGTGCCCGGTTTGACCTCAAAAGATGTGGAAGTCTCTATTGACAACGATAACGTCTTGTGGATTAAAGGAGATAAGAAAGAAGAAGCGGAAGATAAGGAAAAGAAATTCTACCGCCGCAGTCAGTCATCCTTTTCTTATTGCGTCCCGCTATGGGAGGAGGTGGATGAGAGCGTAGAGCCTGAAGCGATATGCAAAGAAGGGGTGATGCGCATCAAATTCGCGAAAAAGAAAGAAAAGCAAATGGAAGCGAAGAAGATCAAGGTCAAAGAGTCATAGAGGCCTAGGGGGCGACCCCCTAATGTCCGACCACTCCGCTCGTCAGACATTCGATCCAGGTTCTGCGTTCGGTTTCGTCAAAGGCTCCTCTTTTTAAGTAGGCTGCACGATGCAGCCCCTTTTCGGTCATCACCATTCGGACAAGTTCATGCTCTCCCAGAGGAAAAGAGCGCTCATAAATCACATCGTTAGGATAATTTCTAATCAAGCGCCATTTTGCAAGAGGACTCAATCTTTGCTCATTCGCCATCGCCTCTTCAGCAGTGGCCCCCTCTATTAAATGGCGGTCTTTAAACTGGATCGTCAATAGTTCGGACCAATTGGACTCCGTCCCCTCTCCATGGACAAAACGCGTCATACAGTAGCCCTCTTGGTCGCAAGACTCTTTCATTTTTTTCCAAGCATCCGTTTGCTCTAGAGGAATAAAGAAAGTTTCGTCAAACTTGTACTTTGCCTGCAAAGTAAAAGGTAGTACTAAAAGGATTAAAACAAGAATTTTTCTCATGTTTTCCTCGTAAATTCCAAAAAAGAGATTATACCCACTAAAAAGATAATAATAAACTAAATAAAAAATTTAACTTTGAACTTTGAGAGCGAATATGCTAAGCTCGCCTTTGCACATAATTATTTTTAGCAACATCAGGAAGACGCATGCAAAAGGGACATAAACTCCAGATTCATTGTCAGGAATGTGATGCCGCCATCCTTTTTTCCGTTCTCGATCGGGAGAACTTTACCAAAGTGATCCTCTGCCCAAAGTGCGGCCAAAAATACGCCTTTGATGACGAGACTTTCTTGAGGCATTTGCACCAGTTTGAATCGCTCTGTCGCCAAATCCACGCTTCTGAAGAGATTTTAGGAGGAACATCTATTGCAATAGATGTTGGCTCCCATCATGTGAAAGTTCCCTTTAATATTCTGTTGACCCGGCTTAGCTCAGTCATCGATTTGGAGGTGGGGGGGAAGAAGTTTTCCGTGGCTTTTCGAGTAGAACCGCTTAAAGATGTTGCAAAAGCCTGTGTAGGAGACGACTATAGCAGAATCAGTTGAAAATGTAAATTTTTCAACTGATTCTGCTATAACGGAAGTTTTTGTAGACCTTGTGAAAATTGGAAGGTTTGAGTTCAGTCTGAAACCCGTCAAGGTAAATAGAAACACTCCGGTTATTATCAAGTGAGTCGATCAGTTTTTTTATCGCCTCGTCAGGTAAAAGAAGTTTTTGTCCTCCCAACATGCGCTCCGCTTGAAAGGACAACTTCTCATCATCGATCACAAACACAACAATCGAACGACAGGCATCTCCTGGAAGAGAGGGAATCTGACGGGCGCACACATTGAGATAGGCAAACCTTCCGAATGCACCTTCTAATAATTCGACTTCAATCCCGGTAATTTCATCTTTTATTCGATATCGCAGCTGTTTTGAATTGAGTTCGGGCGCGGCCGAAACAACTTCGCTATATGTCCACTCTTTATGCGAATTACAAGCAGTCAGAACAAGAATAATGATCAAGTAGCACAGCTTCATGGGGCTGAGGCGTTATGTACAGTACCGTTGCCCGACCCGATGATAATCGTCGCAGCGGTTGCAAGTACCGCGATTCCCAATCCGATATAGACAATATTTAAGCCGCATTGTGTGCATGCAGTTGTCGCAGGAGGACAGCACGGGTTGGGTTTAGGGCATGTCCCTTGTGGATTGCCCGGGTTCTGACTAGGAGGAACCCCCCCCGGACATTTGCATGGAAAGCAGTTACAGTCGGGGCAATACCCATGGTTATAGTTCTGGTAATCCATAAACGTATTGCTTGCTGCAGTTAGCGTTGAGCTGAAAGCAAGTAAAAAGGAAGCAAAGACAATAAAAGTTCTCATTTAGTTATGTTGTTGCATCGTTTTACTACTACTGCTTCCAGAAGCGGCGATGATGCCGGCAGCGATGGCAAGTGCCGCAATTCCAACACCGATGGCACAAAGCGAAATTCCGCATTCAGCTCCGCAAACCGGAGCGCATGGATCACAAGGGTTACAGGGCGGAGGAGGAGATGGGGGGTTAGAGGCGGCAGAGGGAGGAGGTGCTGCTGGTTGGGGACATCCACAGGGTGCACAATTGCATCCCGGACAATATCCATGATTATAGTTTTGATAATTCATATAAGGGCTATCGGCTCCACTTAGTGTTGTCGCGCAAGCCATCATAATCATAGAGATGATGGCGACCACCTTATTCATATTCGGTCTCCGGTACTAACTTGTTAGCATATAAATATCAAATGTTTCAAATAGAGCGCAACCGGTTTTTTCCAATCAGGATTCTTAGAAACTCACCTTCGCAAACAGAAGGAGCATACACTCTAATCCTTGATTTTTGCATATCTGAATTAGAGATTTGGGGCATGGATATGGGCGCTATCGGGACTTGCAACGATGATTGCCGCGACACCGATAACAGCTGCGATAGCTGCTGCAATTGAACAGACAGATAAACCGCAACTTAAACCGCACATGGGTGCTGTAATTGCACACGGGTCGCAAGGATAACAGTCTGCAGCGCACGATTGTTGATATCCTTGTGGAGGGGTATAGTCTTCATAGTAATAAGGCTGGGCTGAGAGTGTCATGGATATTGACATCGCAAAAAAGACTAAAACGCCGATGAACCTATTCATCAACCCCTCCTAATTATATGAATGATTTAAGACCATGTGCGGGTTTTTTTCTTGATCCAACATCTGCGACACTGCCATATCAATCCTTCTTGTTCGAAACGCTTCTTTCTTGATCTGCCTTTGTCTCTGCTGCTTTTGCATAAAAAAAAGCCGGATATAGAGCTTTTTAGTTATGAGCTTGTCCTGTGCGATTATCATCACTTCCGCCGGATGCTACCCCTGCAATAACCGCGATGACAACAGGAACGGCTACAAGGGTTGGCGTCCAATTGACCCCTGCAGTTGTACCTGCAACGGGAGCAGGCGGTTGCGCTTGAACAGCTACGCCAAAAATCATCATTAAGGCAAATAAGGAACATGCTAATTTTTTCATTATCAATCTTCCATTGTTGAAAAATTTCACTAATTTAGTGTTAGCAGGTTTAATTTACATATGCAATCATATAATCAAAAATTTCCTTTATTTTGCAAATCCAGAGTTGGAGAGATGAAAATTTGGTAGAAAGAAAACGAGTAGGAGGGCAATGTTAGTCCAAAAATGGAAGGATCTATTTTTTTTTCACTGGAGCTGCCCTACCCATCTTGTTCAAGATAGACTTCCAAAAGGGCTCAAAGTCGATACCTATGAAGATCGAGCCTACATCGGTATAGTCCCATTCAAAATTGACGAAATCCGCCCTTTTTTTCTGCCCTCGCTTCTTAGCTTAAAGATCGATGAAATTAATGTCAGAACTTATACCATTTCGGAAAAATAAATTTTAATTTTTAGCCCAATCCCTTGTGCATAACTGGCGTACTGCTCCCGATCTTGCGGTAAACGAATTCCACGCTTCGCAACAAGAATCAAGAATTTGTTCATATGATTCAAAGCATCG
>JAFIGI010000041.1 GCA_020831465.1 Chlamydiales bacterium | reverse complement strand
CTGGTTGAAGAGTGTCGCATGAAGAGAAAAACGTTATGCGAAGACATCGCGAGGGAGCCCTACGCAGCTCCCGGAGACGATGCGAGCAAAAATATCATTTAAGCGCAATTTTGTGTTTCAAAAATTGGTGGCCGTACATTGCAAATTTCAATGTTGCCTTATGCTTTCCACCGGTTGCAATCGCAGCGAAGCCAGCACCAATACCCACGATTGTATCCGCCGCACTCGTGATTGTAGACCAAGGTGTTAAAACCAAATAGCCACCTCTGGCCAAAACTTGTTTCTTAAAAAAATTAGTCTCTTCTGAGTATACCCAGTTTGTTGCTATATATTCCTCTGCGGGGGCTTCAAGGCTATAGCTTAAATTGACATACGACATGTTGCTTATCCTCCAAGGCTCTGTACTGGACAAAAAATGATTTAGAGTCGACTTGATTGCTTAGGACAAATGATTCAAGCGCTCTTCGTAGTCAGGACTATCAATAGGTTGGGTCCTATGAAATCATTTTTTGTCCAGTACAGAGCCTCCAATGTTAAATTTAACAAGATTATAACAGATAAAGATAAATACTTCATTAAGAATGAGATTTAAAAAAATCTATGAATCTATCCCAAAAGACATCAAAAAAATTTGAATGTTACTCAGAATCTTCTGCCTTACACGGAGGCGACAAGATGGCAGGAAGATTTAATGGGTTAAATCGATCCCAGTGGATCCTGCTATACCTAAAGGACGACAGTGGGCAACTCCCTCAACGGCTCATCGTTGGCTGGGACGCCTCGAGAAAGACGGAACTTTAAACACCCTCTAAGTTTATCTTTCAGAGTTCTCTTTACAGAATCGATGGAAGGCGGCCATTTGACAGAGTGCAACCACTTCCTTATTTTGACCAGGTGCTTTCCATTTTGCCAGATCAGTGGAAAAGTCCTGGTAGCCCATTGCGTCTAATTGATGCAATGAAGAGATTGGCTCCTATTCCTGCTTCTTTTTGATAATCTACCGCTCTCCAATGGGCTCAATAATAAGAAAGAGAAGCTTTGAAATCGGTCATAATTTATTGTTTTTTAATAGCTTACTAAATATGATTTTTACATGTTGAGACGTAAGAACAAAGAAAATTTATAGAATTTTAACAATTTCTCAGACATATTTTAGAAAATAATTTATCATTTGAAACTTATGGCGACTTTTTGCGAACGTTTTAAATCCTATTATTTAAGCGAGCACTGCTACACTGCATGGGGGTTTGATCATATCCCTCTCGAGAAGATAGAGAGTGATCGTCTGGTAAATGTGGAAGAAAGTGCGAAAAAACATCCTCCTCCTGAAGGAATTATCGCTAATTTAGGGAATGTGCTTAGCAAAGAAGTATATCAAAAAATGGGTGAAGGGGAGTTCGAGGGTAATAGAGCTTTTTATGAAAAACATGGATTTAGAGTGCTCAAGGCATTTGACACTTTAGTGCTAGAGCATAAAAACTTGCCGGGTTATTTGATCAAAGCTGCGATGGCCTCCAGGGTTTTTTATAGAAATTTAGTTAAGCATCCTTATTACGAAGAAGTTCCCCTTCAACATACAAATCTTCTACGGGCTAAGGGGCGAGCGCATTATGATGGGAAAAGTACCGACACTATGTTCACATTTCCCAAGGAATATCTCTATACCTATCAGGATCCAACCGACAAAGAATTGCATAGACGTTTCTTCGCCATCAGTGAAAAAGTCGACGTTTTCAACCCTGAAGAGAGCATTGAAAAGGTGAAGAGGCTGAAGCCGAATAAACAGATTGAGATTGCCAAAAGAGTCTGCAAGTTTATCAAGAAGACCGGTTTTACCGATATGCACGATGGGAACCTTTTGCTTCGAAAAGATTTGCAAGAATGGACTTTTTGTCTAATCGATCTCGAGCCGCTTGGATTGTTCATAGAAGCGAACGAACCAAATAAAGAATCTCTTGCGTCCCATGAGGAGCTTGTTTTCGAAGGCTTGATCTGCTTTAGGGATTTCTATTGCCGCAAGAACGGACTTACAGAAATGGCCCATCATGTCGATCATCAAATCGAGAGGTTTGTTGAAGATAATCAAGAGAAATTGAAAGGAATGAAGGCTTACGAAGGGGGGTTTAATGGAGGAATCTTCATAGATAAAGCGAAAGAATTTGATAGATACTCCGTTTTATTGATTCTTTTGACGATTCCCTTCTTTTGGATTGTCCTTCCGATACTTTCGATCCGCGCCGCGTGTTCCGCGCCTCCTGAAGAAGAGCTTGCCTAATTGCATGCAATCATTCATTTTGAAAGAGTGAGATATGGTCTTGATGCCCCTCCTCTAAACGCCGATTTTTATAGCAGAATCAGTTGAAAAATTTACATTTTGACCTGCGTGAAAGCCCCGTGAGTGAACCAATATTAGAAATATGGGTTCACTTATGATCGGTCAAGCCCGGGAGCTTTGACACGGTGAAAATGTAAATTTTTTAACTGATTCTGCTATATTAGGGGATCAAGGGACAGAATAGATGCGAGCAACTAGGTGTTGCAAGCTTTATGAACCGCTTCTGCCGCCCGCTTCCCGGAGATGACCGAGTCATTAAATGAGGGCAGGTCGACAAGCTCTCCGCATAGATAGATTCGGCGCTCCCGATCATAGCAATGCTCTCCGGAAAAGGGTGGAGGGATCGATAGATCCGGAAGTGCATGGGGAATGTGGTAGGTTTTGAGATGTTGAAAGCGCGAGGCTGAAACGTTAAAAGAGGAGCCAAGGGTTTCAGCTATAAACTTTTCAAGTTCTGGAGACGTTTGCCAATAGGGATTCAGTATTGTGACGGAAAAAAGATATTTGTCCTTAGGGGCGTAGGAAGATTGAATCAAATTAAGGATCGAAAAATTATTGATCGGGTTATTTCTATCCTCGACTAGGTAAATGAATGGAGAGGGGATAAAAAAACCTTCATCGATCGTAAAGTAGCAGCATGTTGTCGAGAGGTCTTTTCTTTGATTAACCGAAGGGATGAAAGTCTTCGCCGCGTCCATCGAAAGGGCTAGGATTGTACTCTCTGTTAAAACCTCCTCACCTGTATCCAGAAGGATCCCGTTTTCCTCCAAACCGACGACTTTTGTTTCGAGCCGGATCGTTGTCCGTTTAAGTTTGCTCTCGATCATCTTTGGGATCGCTTCTATCCCTCTTTTCGGCAATCCTCCTCTTCCTTTGATAAAAAGGGGGATAAAGTGGCGGAAGGCTTTTCCACTAGTATTGAGTTCAGGATCGAAGAATACACCCGAGAAAAAGGGACGTATCACTTTTTCGATAAAATCATTCGAAAGACCTGCTTTATGGAAGAGGGTTTTTAAAGGTTCAGAATCGAAGTCGGAATCGTAATTCGCAAGAAGTTTTCCTAGCTTCATAAAATCGAAGAGGAAAGGGGAGCGGTCATCGAAGGAAAAAATGGTACGCAAGGGATTCAGCAGAGAGGTCCATTCGTTGTTTTTTTGAAAAAGGGCTCCGGGAGGGAAGTAGCCTATTTCAAGTTCTTTTGGTGGACAAATCGACATGAGCTCCTGATAACTTGAAAGAACTATCTGGAATCCGTGGTCGAGGATATAACCCTCATAGAAATCTGTTCTCATGCGACCGCCAACCCTGCTCGATGCTTCGTAAATGGTTGGCGAGTAGCCGAATTCTTCCAGCTTATAAGCGGCGCTTAAACCCGCAAGCCCTGCACCCACTATCGCTATCGACTTAGACATGAATGGATTTTAACTCGAGTTTTACTACTGTTTCAACATGCATCGTCTGGGGAAACATGTCAAATGGTTGTATGCCGCTCAATTGATAGGAGACGGCAAGGTGGGAAAGGTCTCTTGCTAAAGTGCCGGGATCGCAAGAGATATAGACGATCTTTTTGGGACGTTTATTTAGGAGTGCGTCAAGAAGAGAAGAAGCGCATCCTTTCCGCGGCGGATTGAGGAATACAACGTCCGTATCGAAACTCTCGATCATCTTTTCGACAAACCCGCACGTGAAGGTGCAGTTAGAAACTTCATTTAGGGTGGCGTTTTCGATCGCATTTTCGATAGCGGAAGGAACGCATTCTACACCAAAAACATGCCGTGCGTGATCGGCTGCGAAAAGTGCTAACGTTCCTACTCCGCAATAGGCATCCAATACGGTTTCATCGGATCGAATATCGGCAAGGAGCAGCGCTTTTTCATAGAGGTGTTCGGTTTGGGCTGGATTGACCTGGAAAAAGGCAGCTGCCGAGAGTTTGAATTTTTTATCCAGCAGCTGTTCAATTAAATAAGGCCGACCTGCCAGAGTATGAAAAGTTTTCCCCAAAATGACATTGTCTCTTCTGGTGTTGACTGTCTCGACGACTCCTTTTATCAGTGGATGCGCGTCTAGAAGTTCTTTTCCAAAATCCTGGATTTCTTGAGGAAAGCGTCCGTCTGTGACGAGAACGACAAGCGCTTCATCGTTAAAGATGGCATTACGTATCAAAACGTAGCGAACGGAAGGGATAGTTAACCGTTTGGAGATGAGAGTCAGAATCTCCTCTCCTTGAGAGCACTGGATGAAGCAGCGGTCTATGGGAATGATCTCGTGGCTTTTCTTGCGGAACATCCCGATCGTCTTTTTCTCTTGATCCCAGACGACGGGAAGTTGAATCTTATTTCGATAGCCAATTGAAGTCGGTGAGGGAAGGCAGGAGAGGACTTGGGGCTCTTTGAAACCCCCGATCCGTTCCAATGCGTCCAAAACACGCTGCCGCTTCAATGCGAGTTGCGCAGGATACTGCAGGTGCATGACCTGGCAGCCGCCGCACTCACCAAAAAGGGGGCAAATCGGCTCTGTTCTCTCAGGAGAAGCATCAAGAATAGATAGAAGCCTCCCTTTTGCATAGTTTTTTTTTCGTTTTGTAAGTTCTACGGATACGGTTTCTCCCGGGAGGGCTCCTTCAATAAAGACTTTGAGCCCCTCAAGAGCGCCAATTCCTTCACCGGTCGAACTAAGCGAGGTAATATGGATAGTGTGATCTTCATTCATTTTTTAGAGATTATATATGCTTTTCGGAAAATCTTCTAGTGATCTGGCAAAGTTAGCCCCCCCCCTGCATAAAAAAGTAATTGTTCATGGGGTTCTAATAAATAGAGGCAAGAGGTACTCGAAACCGATCAAGATGAGGATTAGGCCGAGGACTGAGATCGTTGCTCCGGACATAAACATCTCCTTGGTCCGGAATTCTCCCGTACCGTAAGCCATTGCGTTAGGCGGAGTCGAGATCGGGAAGGCAAGGGCCAGGGAGCATGAGAGAGCGACCGTGATAGCAAGAGGGCTTTGGTCGATGCTCGAAACGGTAATCGCAATCGGTACAAGAAGATTTGCGGTAGCCGTGTTACTGATAAAGGTGGAAAGGATAAGGGCTAGAAGACAAAAAGCGGCAATCAACCAAAAATCATGTTGTTCCACTAGAGGAATTTGAAGAAATCGATCGAGCATCCCGCTTACTTGTATTCCCTCGCCGAGTGCGAGACCGCCCCAGATGAGGACTAGGATATCCCAGTTGATTTGTCGAAAGTCTTCATTTGAGATGAGTTGAAACGAGGCGAAAAGCCCGACTCCTAAGAGGGCGATAAGGGCTTCAGGAATTCCATGGAGGGGTTTTGTCAACCACATGGTGATCATAAAGAGCCCGATGATCAAGACCGAAACCCCTTTTCCCGTAAATTTTGGGTCTTCGTAAATAAAGTAGGGAATTTTCTTGAGCTTGGGCCGGAAAAAGAAATAAAGGCAGGCGGCTGTAATTATAAGAAGGATAAACGCTAAGGGTACTGCGAACGCCATCCAACTGATAAAGTCGATGTGCATTCCCTGTTCGGTCAGAATTCCAAGAGCAATTGCATTGGGAGGAGTTCCGATCGGCGTCCCCATCCCTCCGATGTTTGCACCGAATGCGGTCGCCAATACCAGACCCTTTCGAAATGGATCGTCAGCATCAACGCGCGCCAACATCGGTTTGACTAGCATCAGCATCAGAGCGGTCGCTGCGGTATTCGACATCCACATCGAGAAAAAAGCGCTCATAAACAGAAATCCCAGGAGGATGACCGACGTTCTTTGTCCCAACTTTGAGAGGATTTTTTTCATTAAAAAGGCGTCGACATGATGCTTGCGACCAGCTGCGGCAAGAACGAATCCTCCAAGAAAGAGCATGATGACAGGGCTAGAAAAGGGGACTAAAAACAATTGATAACCCGTTTCACCCAACTCGAGTATGCCGCTCGGCTTAGTTAGGAGGAAGGAGAGAAGGATCACAACTAATAGGGATGTGGCGTATAAGGGAATGATTTCAAATGCCCAAAAAAAGACGGCAAAGACAAAAATCGCAGCGACCCGCTTGCCTGCTTCAGGAATCGTTTCAGGTAAAATAAAGTACGTGATAAAACTACAGATAATGGCAAGAGCAGCAAATAGGGACTCTTTTTTACGAAACGGGGTTGCGACTCTCTCTTCTTGCATCAACTAGTATATAAATGAACGTTTCAATATTTGTAAAAGCGACCTTTATCCTACTCCTCTTTTCTTCTTGTCTTTTGGCAAGCTCGTTTAATAAAGAAAACGACCTCCAGCTCTGGGCGATGCAACGATTCAATCTTGATTTACCGTCTAAAAGTACGTTCTACTACCAAACGGAGTTTCGCTGGGGAGACGACATCTCCGTTCTCTATCTTTCTTATTTTCAATTCGGCTTCTTGTTCGAACTCTCCAAATTCCTTGAAATCGGACCTAGCTATCGGCAACTATCTTCTTTACGCAGAGACCATACCCGTCGTGTTATCCATGAACCTCTTTTTGAGATCACGCTTAAGAGTAAGTTGCGCGAATGGAGGGGTGAAAATCGCGTGTGGATTTTATATCGTATTCCCGAATCAGATGAGAATGAATGGATCTTCCGAAATCGATTGAGGATCTTTTCTCCATGGAAATTGGGCAAGCTAAAGTTCAATCCTTTTATAGCTGACGAAGTCTTCTTCGGTGAAAGGCGCGGATTTTTCGAAAACCGCTTGACGCTTGGAGGACGTTTTACCTTAGCTAAACCTATTCAGAGTGATTTGTTTTATATGTTACGACATATTCAATTTCCAAACTGGCTTCCTACCCATGTAGTTGGAACCTATCTTTATTTTAGGTTCTAAGAGGAGGTTTTGAAAGTGCTAATGACTTTGCAAAACCCCTCTAAATCTTGTGAGGCAAAAAGCATTTCTTTATAGTCCCAAATTAGAGAAATAACCGACCCAAGGGGATATTATGGGAGATCAAAATATTACACATCAGCATGAGAAGGAAACGATCGAGCAAATCAAAAAGCAAATCATTGATAGGGGCGGTTGTTCTGATGTCACTGTCGATGAGTTATTAAAAATAGTTGATGGTTTGAATAGTTTTCCTCTAGGCCGTTTTTTGCTCTTTCATCGTGGGCTTAATGGGTTTTGGACACATTACGTCGTCACCCATCCTGAGCGGAAAAAGCAGAAGCTTAATCGGTATGAAGCCCTTCTTTTGGAAGAGTTACCTGTCAGCCTTGCTACTCAAGAGCGCTACCGAATCTTCAAGAAAATCCTACAGAGCAAGGTAAAAGATGGTGTAAAAATGGCCTCGATCCCATGCGGATTGATGGGGGAATTGCTTGCTCTTGATTATTCCTCCGTTCGAGATTTTGCACTCTATGGGGCAGATGTCGATACCGAGTCATTAAAGCTCGCAGAGAAATGGGCCGAAGATATCGGTATCAAAAAACATTGTACATTTAGATGCCAGGATGCCTGGGAGATTAATGGGTCGTTTGATGTTATTGCAAGCAACGGCCTTAATTTTTATGTGAAAGATCCAAAGCGTGTGGTTTCCCTCTATCATACTTTTCATAGGGCGCTCAATTCGGGAGGTATGCTCTTGACCAGCTTCTTAACGCCACCCCCTAACCATCCTCACTATTCAACCGAATGGCAACTCTCCTCAATCCCTCCGCAGGCAATGAACTTCCAGAAAATTTTGTTCAACTATGTCGCCCAGCCAAAATTTGAAAACTATCTTCCTAAAGCGGTGATAACCGATCAATTAAAAGAGGCAGGCTTTAAAAAGATCGAACTATTTTATGATCGCGGGCATCTCTTTCCGACGGTTCTTGCTATTAAATGATTAACGGTTGCCCGGATTGAGTCCTAGGTAGAAGAGGAGGAGGCCGCCTGCTCTCAACACGCGGACCTCTGTCAAAATGTAAATTTTTCAACTGATTCTGCTATACATCAGAATAGGTTCTATTCTTTTTGATAAACCGGAATCATTCGACTCAACCCCATAAGGTTGTATTTTTTTCCCGCACTCTGAGAGCGTGGTTGCAAAAATAGAGTAGCATGATAGAGGTATAGACAATGCCGGCCCCAAGCAAAGCCCATCCGGCTGAAGGAGAGATGGGGAGGGTTCCGCTAATGGCTAAAATGCCCAAGACGAGGATAGTTATCGACGCGATTCCGTCAAGTATAAAGGCTGTTTGTCTGCGTGTTTCTAAAGTGATACGCACGTTTCGCGGCGGTGGGCATAATTCAGCTAGCTCATAGATGATCATCTATATCCTCCTGGGTTTTTCATTTTAGATAAAGATTAAGTAAATATTAAAATATCATCAAGACTTTTTTGTGATCGCCTCTTTCTCTCAAGAAGAATGAGAGGAAGAAAGCGAGAAAGAAGGAGAGAGGAAACAAAATCATCGCGAATTTGTAGTCGGTATAGGAATAGTCTTTGATTGTGCCGTTAAATTCACCGCTCCAGAAATAATCCAGGAGCCCTCCGACAAGTGGTTGAAGAATAGCTGCCCCTATCATAGTGAAGAAGTTGGTAAAAGCAATTGCCGAACCGGTTCCTTCTTCGGAGTGTAGATCGATGGCATAGCTGAAGTTCAAAAGCTCGGTTGAGGAAAAGATTCCGACTAAAATAAGAAGCGTGATAATCAAGGCAAGCGGCAGATGTGTGAAAAGGATAATCGGAATTAGTGAGATGCCGGCCAGAAGGGAGCAGATTTTGATAAAAAGGCGGCGTTTCTCAAAATGATCTGAAAGATGGCCGATCAGTGGGCCGCCTAGAATCCAGCCGATGTAGATACTTGAAGAGGCAAACCCCGCGTAAGTGCGGCTTAAGCCATGGTTGTGCATTAAAAAAGGGACAGCCCATAGCGCTGCGAAGGATCCGGTTGGCAAGTAGAGCAGCATTGCGATAGCAGCATTGAGCCAAGAGAAGGGGTGGGAGAGCACTTTTTTCAGGCTGAGCCACGCATTCTTAAAATCGATTTTTTTACGCTTGATTACGCTTCCGGTAGGGGTTTGCCGGACGACAAAAAAGATAAAAAGGCCGAGCAAAATCCCGATGAGGCCGATCACGATCATCGCATAACGCCATCCGATCCAGTCTTCGATTAGGCTGACAGGGCCCTCTCCCGAAACCGCCCCCAACATCGAGATTGAATTTGCGATCCCGATCAAGAGGGCTAATTTTTCGCGGGGGAACCAGTGTGAGGTGATGAATAAAAGACCGACAAATGCGAAAGAGGAACCGAAACCCATTAAAAAACGGCTTGCAGACAAGATTTCCAGATTCGGGGCGAGGCCGAACAGAAGGCCGCCAATTCCCCCTGCAACAGATGCCATAGAAAGGAGTTTGCGAGGCCCGAAACGGTCCATTAGAAGTCCGACAGGAAACTGCATGGGTGCATAGATATAAAAATAGATAGCGCTTATCGCGCCGATCGTTGCCGCATCGGTATTGAAAGCGGCCATAAGCGAGTCGACCATTACGCTGGGAGTGACACGCAAAAAAAATTCATAAAAGTAAAAAGATACGGCTAGTAACCAGATAAACCAGCGGAGAAATTTCTTAGAGAACCGGCGGAAGATATTCACGAATTTGCTCGGGTCGCATTTGAGTCAGATCTTTATGTACTTCAGATTCCACTAGCTTAGATACATTCGGATGAAGATTTTGGCGGATATGACCAAGAAAGGGGGGCTTGACGATCAAGTAAATACGCTCAAATTCGCCTGAATTGAATCCTTCCTCTAGATAATCAGCAATCTCCTGGGCAAACTGATTAGCCTCTTTCACTTTGGGAGGCGTTTTTTCCTCCATTGTATCTGTTCCATATCCCATTCTTTGAGTTTGACGTCCCGGACGATCGGAATTCAATTCCCGTCTCGAAAGGTGGCTTTCCTGGTGGTTGAAGCTCTTTAATTGAATTAACTTTTGGGCAGATTCCGCTTTGTAGATCATAGATTGACTTCCATTAGCGACGACTATCCAGACTTTTCTCATATTTCTACCTCGTTTCTAAAAAAAATCACCCTATCAAAATCTTTATCCTCTTTCAAGCGGAAAGCAACGTGTTTAACCAGCGAAATCCGTTCGTAGGAAAGAAAAAAAAGGTGGAAAAGAGCAGGATCTTTAGCGTCCCGAAACAAGACAGGGCCACTAATGCCGATTTTCTGATGGTTTAGCCATCTCCCTTTATTGTCCAGAAGAAGGCAGTAATAGGTGTTTTCGTCAGGGCGGTGGGCCCGCAGCTCCTCATAACTCTGATAGAATGGAGGGACGCAAATCCCTATAGGCATGCAAAATCCTTTGGGGTACTCCTTTTCGTCAAGCCGGGGAAGGGATGCGAGGTTGACTCCGCCCAAGATAAACCGTGTCTTTTCAAACTCTAACTCTAACTCATCGAGAAGCGTGTTGGAGCCGGGTGAACGGATCTTCCGGTGGACTGCCGTTTTTAACGTAGCGAACCGCGCAAGTTGATTCCCTTGGCGCCTTCTGACATCATAGTAACCCGGCGACTCAAAGGAAACAAAAGAGACTTCATTGGAAAAATCGGTGAAATCACCCCATCGAATCACTCTTTTCGCCTTCATCAACCGCGTCTTTTTCAATTGCTCTCCTTCAGCGATCACCCGCTCGGAACGAAGGTCTTCGAAATTGGGAGAATCTTCAGCCAAGACGGTCCTTAGCTTATCTAGATTTACTTTTTTTCGAGTGGGCGGAAACCACCTTTCGAGTCGCAGCCATTTTGCCCAATAGGAAAGGTGATTATTTTCTTCGAAGATCTTTTTATAATACCCTAATGGAAAGGTAAACCAGCCTTGATAGAGCAGCCGTTTTTCCCCCGCTTCAAAAGAGAAAAGAAGAACCTCCCAAAGCCCTGCATTCAAGCTGTTGCGGGCCAATTCTGCTGTGTATAAAAACTCTTGTTCAAACCCATCGCCCCCCTCCACAACTAGCTGCGGCTCCTGCTTTGAAAAACTCACCTGCTGTCGGTTCCACTCCTGCTCGAAAAGCGTGATCGCTTCCAAGTTGCGATCGCCCTTCACCCATTTTGGAATGGCGGGGATGAACAATGAGAGGTCGATATCTTTAAAAGAGCATATTGCGGTTTGCGGGAAAGAGGGAAGAAAGACGAGGTCGAACCGTGAACCTCCTTTATAGACCAGCCGGCAGATCCGGCCGTCGTATCTCCCGTAGAAAGCGCTCAAAGTGTCCGGGTTGTCCGGATATTCGAAACACGAAAGCTCTCGAACGGGGAGATACATCTCCTCTTGCCTATCATACCTTCTAAGAAAGCTCACAAACCCATAGCCGACAGAAAAACCGGCGGTCAAAATCAAAATCGCGCTTAAAAATTTCCCCTTCATCCCTTGCAGTAAATCTCTCGATTGAATACCTTTTTGAACGAATGACACATTCTATTTTAATTTTTGTCCATCACGAATACGAGGAGCTTGAGCTTCATTATCCTAGGCTTCGATTGATGGAAGCTGGATATAAAGTAGTTTTAGCCGGACCTGAGAAAAATGCGGAATACCGCGGGAAACATGGCTACTCTTGTCGTTCAGATACTCAGATCGCTTCCGTGGCTGAGAGCGATTTCATAGGCGTGATTGTTCCAGGAGGTTTCTCTCCTGATAAGCTCCGTCGTGATCAAAAAGTCTTGCAACTGGTCCGCTCTTTTCATGAGAAAGGAAAATTCATTGCTTCGATCTGTCATGGGGGGTGGGTTCCAATCTCCGCTAAAATCGTCAGCGGATTCCGCTATACCTCCACTTCAGCAATTAAAGACGATCTGATCAACGCAGGTGCTTCATGGGTCGATGAACCTGTCGTTGTGGACCGGCACCATATCACTAGCCGTCGCCCGGACGATCTTCCTTTGTTTTGCTCTGAAATTCTCAGATTCTTATCACTCATTTGAGTTGGCATGCATGCTGCTAACTCATCTGTGAGCGCAAGCCTCCATTAAAGATTCGGAGTATATGGAATATCAGCCCATTGAAAATTACGGGATTATCGGCGATATGAATACTGTTGCCCTTGTGGGGCTCAATGGATCGATCGATTTCATGTGCTACCCCGACTTCGACTCTCCTTCGATTTTTGCCGCTTTGCTAGATAAGAAAAAGGGAGGTTACTTTCGGATTGTACCACAACTTCATGAAGTTAAACACAAGCAGATCTACCTTCCCGACACGAATGTTTTGATCACCCGTTTCCTCTCCGAAGATGGAGTGGGAGAGATTACAGATTTCATGCCGGTGGAAGGGTTTTTTAAAGAAAATTGCCTTGTGAGGCGTGTTAAGAGCATCAGGGGCAATAATACCTTTCACATGCATTGTGCTCCTCGGTTTAACTACGCTCGCAATCCCCATAAAGTCATCCACCAGGTCAATTCGATCCTTTTTATAGGAATGGGAGATGAGAGTTTAGGTTTGAAGCTACAAGCTTCCGTACCTATGCAAATTCGCGATACCGACGGATATGCCCATTTTACTCTCCAGGCGGGGGAGACGGCCGATTTCATTCTCTGTCGAGTCGGCGACATGCCGCACTTTGAGAACGTCTCCGAGGTGGTAGACAAGAGCCTCTTTGACACGATGCATTTCTGGCGCCGTTGGATTAGCAATACAAAATATAAAGGGAGATGGCTTGAGGAAGTGAACCGTTCCGCCCTGTTACTCAAGTTAATGACAGCTAAGAAGTACGGATCAATCGTTGCAGCGGCTACATTTGGCCTTCCCGAAGAGGTAGGAGGGGATAAAAATTGGGATTACCGCTACACATGGATCCGCGACGCCGCCTTTTCCCTCTACGCTCTAATCAGGCTTGGATTTACGAAAGAAGCCGGAGAATTTATCAATTGGATGGAGAAACTGTGTCCCGATATTGGAAAACCAGGCGAGCTTGGTTTGATGTACTCCATCCGAGGAAACAAGCGACTGATTGAAATCGAACTGGATCACTTGGAGGGATATCGAGAATCACGGCCTGTCAGAGTCGGAAACGCCGCCTACGAACAGCTGCAACTCGACATTTATGGAGAGTTAATGGATTCGATTTATCTCTTTAACAAATATGGAGATCCAATTTCCTACGACTTTTGGTTCCAGCTGACGAAGCAAATTGACTGGTTATGTACAAATTGGGACCAACCTGACGAAGGAATCTGGGAGGTGCGGGAGGGGCGTCAACATTTTCTCTACTCGCGCCTAATGATTTGGGTAGCGATCGACAGGATGGTGCGGATGGCCCGCAACCGCTCTTTCCCCATGCCGCCCCACTGGAAAGCAGTAAGGGATAAAATCTCAATGTCGATTTTTACCGATTTTTGGAATGAAAAACGGCAGGCCTTTGTTCAATTCAAGGGAGCCGATCGAGTTGATGCCGCCACTCTTCTCATGCCTCTGACCAGATTTATCGGCCCCAGAGATCCTCGCTGGTTATCAACCCTAAAAGCCATTGAAGAGGACCTAGTCTCCGACTCTCTCGTTTACCGCTACCTTTCCCCCGACGAATCGAAAGACCAGATGTTTACCGAAGGAACCTTTTCCCTCTGCAGCTTTTGGTATGTCGAGTGCCTCTCTCGTGCCGGCTACCTTGAAAAAGCTCGCTACTACTTTGAAAAAATGCTCGCCTACTCCAACCACCTAGGACTCTATGCCGAGCAACTCGGTGTCCAGGGGGAACATCTGGGCAACTTCCCCCAAGCCTTTACCCACCTAGGGCTGATCAGCGCCGCCTATAACTTGAACCATAATCTAAACAATTCTAGAGATAGAGAGATTACCGGATAGGGGGGCTGCATCTCGCTGCGGATAACTCGCTTAGCTCGCCAGCCGATACCGATTCTGCTATATTTAGCGTCAAGAGGAAACTTTGCCGACAAGGGCATCCGGAGTGAAAGCCTCTTTTGAAGCAATCATCTCCCGTATACGGTCAATTTGATTCCAAATCCCCCAGAGGAGGGCGCCGCGCACACACCCCTCGCGTAAATAATAAATCACACCTTTATGATATAACTCATGCCAGTCCTCGATAATCTCCATCCCACTGTTAATTTCGCCAACGGCCTCATAACCAAGCTCAAATAGGTCGGAGTAAAAATAGGGGAGTTGGTGGTATTCAACCCCGGCTCCTGCCATATTCTTTCCGGCTGCACGCCCCATCGTTTTAGCGGTATCCTCATGCTCAACACGGAGACGTTTTTCTAGGTAAGGGTTATAAAAGTTTGCTACATCTCCAGCAGCAAAAATATCAGGATGAGAGCTTTGCAACTGTCGATCAACGTTAATCCCATTATCGACTTTCAATCCGGCCGATTCCGCTAACTCAGTTGAAGGGTCGATGCCCAGGCCGGCAATTACTCCGTCGGCGTGAAAAGTGTCGCCGCTGCTTGTTTGGACTGTATATCTCTCATGCTCTTCTTTTACGGAGACAATAGTTTGCTTACAAACAAGCTTCACCCCTTTCTCTGAGTAATAGGTCGTAAGAAAATGAGAAAAATGAGAAGGAAATTTACGCGATCCTATCGTCGGTTCCCGGAAAATCATCGTAACTTTTTTCCCATTCATTGCCAAAGAAGCGGCAATCTCCGTTCCAATATACCCACTCCCAATCACAATAAATTCCTCACCTTTGTTGTAAAGGGAGCGCAAATAATGGTAATCATCAAGCGTTCTGAAATAGATTACACCTTCGTCTGCGCATTGGAGGCGGCGCGGCCTCCCGCCGGTTGCAAGAAGTAGTTTCTGGAAGTGGTATCTATTACCCTCTGTATCAATAGCTTCATGTGAATCAGGGTGAATTGAGGAAACTCTCTTTCCAAGATGAAAGGAGACGTTTTCCTGTTCTGTCTTACACCAGATCTCATCTTCCTGTTTTCCGATCCAGAGGCCCTTCGATAGAGGAGGCCGGTCGTAGGGGAGATATTTTTCCGCGCTGACGATTCCAATTCTTCCTGACATATCCAGCTCGCGGATTCCTCGCACGGCAGCGTCGGCCGTCATGCCTCCGCCCACTATTAAGTAGGTGTATTGGTCCACTTTATCCTCCTTTCGGCATTCAGATCGTCAATCCATTCGCCTGTTTCGATTAAAGTATGAATCTGAAAGTTTGCGATTTGTTCATCAACATTTTTTCTTATACAGGCCCCTTTTGTATAGTAATAACCCAGATAGGGGATCCGTAACCTGCGCGCACACTTTTCGACCGAATTGTGGTGGAGAGCGGTATTGTCGACAAAAATCATCCGCCTGGGTTTAAAGCCTGTCCGTTTGAAAAAAAATTTAAGAGCCTCTCCTTTGGAAATCGAACCGGTGCAAAAGACCCCTTGTATAAAAACCGGTGGAGAAGGGCTCTTGCGAAACTCTTTAAAGTCTAGGCGGGGAATTTGGGGAAAGGAGCGGCGAAAATCTAAACCAAGGCTGTAGATCTCTTCTAAACGCCATTGTTCGATAAAAGGAATATATCCATAAGGGCCTGTGCGTAAAGATGTAAGCACAATGACTTTGACGTTTTGATCGTTTAAGCGCCTGATGATTTCAGGCGTTTGAGAGTCGAGTAGCTCAACTTTTCTCTGTAGCAAGATCAAGCTGATCAACTTCTCGGCGTCTTGAGCGCCAAGGGAAGGGGTTTGAGCAAAGATTCGCTTCTCTAAGCCCTCTTTGCTGCACGACTGCAAAAGGGCGTCGGTGGGAATGGCAAGTGTGTTGCTGTAGTCGAAAATCACGAGATCGTGCTCCGTGAGGTCGGGAATGCTTGCTTCTAAAAGTTCAAAAGAATCTGTTTGAATGACATGCGCGAAAAGAGGGGTTATCGCAACGGCGAGAAGAAGAAAGAAAATCCTCATTGCCTGAATTTTACCTTTATCCTATTGTCGACTCCATAAATTTTAGCGTAATTGAATATCCGGCTTAAGTAAATTCTTTTTAGGTTTTGTTATGAATAGGTTCCTGATCCTGATCGTTTTTCCTTTTTTGGTTTGTAGCAGCATAAGGGCTGAATCCCAAACGATTCCTCCGCATCAAAAGATGGCAGAGATCATGACTGCCGAAAAAATTGATCAAATCTTACTTTTGATGCAAAAGCGATTGGCCGTT
The DNA here is from genome assembly GCA_020831465.1 of Chlamydiales bacterium. Taxonomy (GTDB): domain Bacteria; phylum Chlamydiota; class Chlamydiia; order Chlamydiales; family JAAKFR01; genus JAJACP01. The sequence goes on along the minus strand of JAFIGI010000041.1, from coordinate 12,258 downwards.
ATGCATGAAGTGGCAAGGTGGAAATGGAATCATGGATATTCGATCGAAGATAAAACGCAGGAGAGGCGAGTCGTGGATGAGGCCGTCAATACTGCCGTTCAACAGGGGATTCCAACAGAATGGGCAATGAAGTTCGTTCAGGCGCAAATGGATGCGGCTAAGATCATTCAAGCTCATGACTTCGAAATATGGAGACGCGAGTCTATAGGGCATTTTGACGAAATCTGCGATTTGAGGACTGAAATACGTCCCTACCTGATGGACCTGACAGGCCGTCTTTTAGAGACGATCGGCAACTGTTCTGAGGAAATTTCCCAACATCCCGAACTTCTCGTGATCTCTCCTCTTTCAGTTCGTGAATCGGATCAGTTCCCTATCTCCGCATGGAGGTGTGCGATATCTATGTTTACAGACAAAAAGGAGAAATTTTGATGAAAAAAAGGATTGCTTTTGCGTGTGCTCTACTGTTGAGCGCCACTCTTGTAGCCGCTCCAAAAGCGGGTCATACCTCTCAAGGTACAAGCTATGGGCAGCATGAATATAAAGGGCATGGCCCGGATGGAGAGCTTTTTCTCGATCCTTATCTCGAATCTGAGCTGAAAAACGTGATGGGAAATGTCGTTCTGGATGCGGGTTGCGGCGCTGCTCCGTGGGCGGTCGCTGCGGCGCAAAGCGGAGCTGTTGTTTGCGGAGTTGATATCCAGCAGACGATGCTCGATAAGGCGCAGCTAGCTGTTGCACGAGCCGGAGTAGAGAGGCAAGTGGAATTATGCCAAGGAGATGTAACAAATCTTCCTTATGAGGCGCAAAAATTCGATTATGCTTTGAGCGTGAATGTCGGATGCAATCTCCAGCGGACGATGCAGACGATTTCTTCTGAACAATTCGCTGTTTCGGGACTCGGCGCTCATTTCCATGAGGTCGGGCGCGTGCTGAAAGAGGGAGGCCGCTTGCTTGTCTCAGCGCCTGCCTCTTTAGGGGTTCTCTTTACTGACGGCAACCAACCCGAAAATGCTGTGATGGAGCACATCCGGAGCGTGCTCGCCCAAATCGGGTCAAGCCGGGATCCTGATGTGATAATAGCCAATCTCAAGCAGCTCGAAGAAGTGCAACGCGCTACATTTGTCCATCGCGACAATAAGCTTGTTCTTGTGACAGATGAGAAAGATCTAAGAGCAGGAGAGCCGATTTGGAGAAAAATACCCGAGAGTGCCGTTCTGAATTATTACCACTCCGAAGAGGAATATTTGGTCGCGTTCCATAATGCAGGCCTTAAATGCGAGGAGATCAAGCGCCCTTGCTTTTTCGGCACGGTCAAATATAGAGCTTACCGAGCAGAAAAAGACGAGCTTGGTGAAGCCTATGTCAACAATCACCCCTTTACAATTTACTACGTAACGAAACCGGGTGAAAGACTTTGAGAAGGTAGGCGATTACCTCCTCAGTTTTGAACTGACGGCTGCGATAGCCGATATAGCCGTCGGGGCGAATAAGATACAAACTGTTCGCTTCGGCGGCGTATTTTTGTCTAACTGCCTCTCCTATCACGACTTTAACCTCGATCCATTCACCGTACTCTTTCTCAATTCTTTCTGCGAATGGGAGATTTTCCGAAAATAAGAGAAGAATGAATTTTTGACTTTTTAAAAGCTCAAATACCCGTTTTCCGTTGCTAAGCCGAGAGTCAGGGGCTCTTTGTCCCCCTTTAGGACCTTTCCACTTCCTGTCGCGCGCATGTTCGAAGTTGATCTGATTCATCGAGTAGCTAAGGCCTAACTCGCTCATTAACTCAGCTGCTTTTTCTCGTCTTTTCTTATTTCCTAAAAGGAGGCGAAGACTCCAATAGAAAAGAGGCGGAAACCATTTTTGCGAAAAGGTGAGCAGGCGCGTCATTCGTGTCGTTTCATTCAAGACCTTTTTGGCGATTGGCATCCGCTCTTGCTCGAAGGTATCGAGAAGCGCTTCTGAGGCGGCGCCCTTCATGACTAGGGCAAGCTTCCAGCCGAGGTTGAAAGCATCTTGGATACTGGTGTTCATTCCTTGCCCTCCAAAGGGGCTATGGACATGGGCCGCGTCTCCTGCAAGAAAGACATGGGCGTGCCTGAACTTCAATGCGTGGCGGCGTTGAATTTCGAAAGTAGAAAGCATTTCGATTCCCGTCACTTCAAACGGATCGGAAAATCCGCGTTTCTTGATGTTGGCTGTCAAATCTTTCGGGTTGCGCACGTGATGGAGGCCGGGAAGCACTACGCGGTAGCTATTTCTCTTCGTAAAGGGAATGAGTAGTCCAAAACCCTTTTTACTTAGAAAGATATGAGGTCCCTCAAGCGGATAGGGAGTGTGCGCTTCGATATCTGCCAAGAGGAAGGTTTCATGGATTTTCGATCCGCGAAAAGGAATTTGTAGGGCGTGCCGCACCCTGCTATGGGCGCCATCGCACCCTGCGATCCAAGAAAAAGCGCTCTCTACTCTCTCCTTGGACGGCAGTTCAAGCGTTGCAGTCCTTTCATTGAGGTTAACTAGGCGCGTATTCCACTCAACGGTTCCACCCGCTTCTTCGACATGCTTTCGAAGGATAGCTTCCGTTTCTGATTGAGGCAGAAGGAGGGTAAAGGGATAGGGGGCATCTAAATCTTTTAAAGAAAAGAAGAGCTTTCTCTCTCCCCAGTGGAAAGAGATCTTCTGCGCTTTTTTTCCCTTTTTTAAAAAAGCAGGCAATAGATCCATCTTTTCGAAAACTTCAAGTGTACGCGACTGAATGCCAACAGCCCGAGAATATTCCCCCGGATCTTCGCGCGCATCGATGAGACGGACTGGAATGCCGCGTCTCAAGAGTTCAAATCCAAGAACAAGTCCTGTCGGACCTGCCCCGACGATCAAAACTTCTCTCATTGTTTAAGGTTTTGTCAAGTTATAGACCCAAGCGATAAGGAAAAGAGAGACAAACCCGTCGATAAATGCATAAGCAAGGCCGATAAAAGAACCGGCCATCGAGAGTTCATAACCCGGGTAGGCATCTATCCATTTTGAGAGCCAAAACATCCCATACCCGGTATACATCGAAATCCATGTCATACAGAAAAGCAGTAGCCCCCATAAGATGCCGCCCGATAATCCCAGCTTTCCAGGATGTATTTTCGCATACATATTTATTCCCCTCTAAATAACGCTTACTACCGTCAATCAAAATTAACGGTATAATATTTAATATAATTTTTTTTAAAAATAATGACAATATGATAGCAGAATCAGTTGAAAAATTTACATTTTGACCTGCTAATTCACAACAATGACGGCCGCTCCTTTGAAGCGTCCATGACGCAAATCTTCAAGAGCTTCGTTTGTTTTTTCCAAGGGATAGGGGTTGACTTCCGTTATAATGGGAAGGTTAGGGGCGAGAGCTAAAAATTCCTCTCCATCTTTTCGGGTCAAGTTTGCGACTGATCTTACGATCTTCTCATTCCATAAAAGATTATAGGGAAAAGCGGGGATATCGCTCATGTGAATACCTGCACATACCACGACGCCCCCTTTTTTGACTCCACCTAAGGCTTTAGGCACAAGTGCTCCTACAGGAGCGAAAATGATCGCCGCATCGAGAAGAGAAGGAGGCTCTTCTTCAGAACTTCCCGCCCAAACAGCTCCGAGTGATTTTGCAAATTCTTGGCCCTCTACATCTCCATTTTTTGTAAAAGCATAGACTTCTCCCCCTTTGTGGAGGACGATCTGAATAAGAATATGGGCTGATGCGCCGAATCCGTAAAATCCGATGCGGCGGGCATTGCCTGTCATACGCAAGGCCCTATAGCCGATCAATCCTGCGCAAAGGAGAGGAGCTGCCTGCAGGTCCGAATATGAGCGGGGAATTGAAAAGACAAAATGCCCCTTTGCCGTACAGTACTCTGCAAATCCTCCATCTATTTTATAACCTGTGTAAAGTGCGCTTGAACAGAGATTTTCATGCCCTGTTTTGCAATAGTCGCAAACGCCGCAGCTTCCTCCGAGCCATGGCACACCGACCCTATCACCGATTTTTATATTCCCCAAACTCTCCCCGGCCGCCTCAACCTCCCCAATGATTTGATGTCCCGGAATGAGAGGGAGTTTAGGAGAGGGAAGTTCTCCATCAACTAGATGCAAATCAGTACGGCAGATGCCGCATGCTAATACTCGAATCAAGACCTCATCCGAAGCGGGCTCGGGTTTTTGAATCTCTTTTAATTCCAGAGGTTTTCCAACCTCTGTCAAAACCATTGCTCTCATATTAGCTTCATCTTATACGTTTTGCAAAATATCGATTCAGATTGACTTACGCGCAAGTCGAGATTAGGGCCGTGTTCTATTCGTTTTTTAAAACTGCGCGATAGTGGATCTGATTTTTTGCAAGCCTATCAAGCGCGGTGTTGACCTCGCGCATCGGAAAAACCTCGGTTTTTGCCTCTATTCCATGCAGAGCGGCAAACCGAAGCATTTTTCTGATAGAAGGGGTGCTCCCGATATTGCTGCCGCAAACCGTTTTTCTTCCCATGATCAAATTAAATCCCCCAATATCAATTGCATTGTCTTTTGGCGCTCCTAATATAACGAGTTTTCCGTTTGGGCGAAGAGTCTCCAGATAAGCCTTCCAGTTCATCCGCGCAGACGAGGTACAGAGGAGCAGGTCGACGGAGTTCGCAGCGTTTTTAAGATCCTTAGGAGTGAGGCTCGAAAAGAAATGATGTGCTCCGAATCTTTTCGCTTCCTCTTCTTTTTCAGGAGATGATGAAAATGCAAATACTTCGCAACCAAAGGCTCTAGAAAATTGAATCGCGAGGTGTCCGAGACCGCCGATTCCAATCACTCCGATTCGTGTTGTCCCGTCGACATTGAAGTGAAGAAGAGGGGAGAAAACGGTTGCCCCACCGCATAAGAGGGGAGCGGCATTTGTCGAATCAAGCTTTTCAGGGATTGGGAAGGCGAAACGGCTGTCGGCAATAATTTTATTAGCGAACCCGCCAAAATGTCCTATGCATGTCGCTTCGAGCTTAGGACAGAGATTCTCTTCTCCTTGAACGCACCATTCGCAGTGTTGACAAGATTTGCCTTGCCAGCCGATCCCCACTCGAGAGCCATTCTCGAGACCGGTCACCAGGTTACCTTTGCTTATCACAGTCCCGATAATTTCATGACCCGGGACAAGAGGATACTTGGCTATTCCCCAATCATTCTCAACGAGATGCAGATCGCTATGGCAAATTCCGCAATGAGAGATCTCGACCTCAATATCCCAAGGACCCAATTGAGGACATTCATATTGAAAGGGCTCTAGTGAGGCGCCCGCTTTTTGCGCCGCAAATCCTTCGATCATTTGTGTGGCAGTATTACTTGTGGACAACGTTTTCCTCCTCTACCTTTTTTTTAATGTGTTCCGACATCTTCAGTCCGTTTTTCTTATACCAGGCGATCGGATCGTGCTTCAAGGCATTGATCATTTTAGGCAGTGTTTTATCCAAGCTATGCTGAGGTTCCCAGCCGAGAATTTTCTTTGCCTTTGAAATATCTAGGTCGTAGTGGTCATCGGCAAGATCGATCATCCAAGGCTGGATAAATTCCCCCTCCATAAATGGCAGATGGTTCTCCACCCATGCGCCAAACTTCGCTACCGGTTTGGGTAGACTGTGCGTACTAAATTCTTTCCCGTGCAATTGGGAACTGATACGTCGCTGGAGATAATCGTAACTGTATGTCTTCCCTTCTCCGATAAGGAGGGTGAGCTCCTCAGGAAGTTCTTTCCGTTTGTAAACGCATTGGGCGATCGCTTCGACCAGATCGTCCATGTGCATAAAATCGGCGCCGTGGGTGAGATCGCCGGCAAATAGATGTGCATTCATCTGGTTCTCGTAGACTCGTTGTATCTGCTGGCCGATCGGAATGGAATGGCACTCGTCGTCATAAACGCCTGAGATGCGCAAAATCACAGCCGGAATCTTTCCGCGTTCTTCATGGATCACCTTCTCGGTTTTAACTTTGGATAAGGGATAGGCCCATTTCGGTTTTACAGGCCACTCCTCATTGATTTTCTGTCCCGGCTGGCAAGGCTGATGGACGAGCATCGTGCTTGAGAAGATAAACTGCTCCACGTGAAAATCTTGCAGCCCCCGCAGCAAACGGCGTGTTCCACCAACGGTGATCTTGTCGTATTTTTTCATGCTGCGGTCTTTAAAACTATAATAGGCTGCAAGATGGATTACGGCAGTAATGTGATTTCCATAGAAATCCCGGATATGCCTTAACGCCTGGTGGACGCTCTCATCGGATGAAAGGTCGCACGGTACAAGCTCTTCATTTGCGGATGCGTAAAAAGCTTTGAGGAGTTCAAATCCGACCATTCTGTGGTCTTGCCCCAATTTTTTCACTATTGCCGCCCCAATCCTTCCGCAAGAGCCGGTAACTAAAATGACTCCTTTATCAGTCATAATTAACTCCTTTTACTAATAAATAAACATATATTATAATTATAATTAATATATCAAATATATTATAACTATTTCAAAACTATTTGCTAATTAAGGGATTATGGGGCTGGTTAAAGCATTACTTTTAGATATCGGTGGAGTCTTAATGACGAATGGATGGGACCGCGTTTTGCGAAAGAAAACTGCGGAAACCTTTAAGGTTGATTACAATGAGATGACAGCGCGCCATCATTTGATTTTTGACACCTATGAAACGGGTAAACTCACCTTTGACGAATACTTGAAAAGAATCATCTTTTTCGAAGAGAGGTCATTTACCCTCAAAGAAGTGAAAGAATTCATTTTCAACGCCGTTCAACCCTACGAAGATGTGATTCAATACATTCGCGAGGTTAAGGAGAAACACAATCTAAAAGTAGGCGTCGTAAGCAACGAAGGGCGTGAACTAGCTATAGATCGAATTCGCCGTTTTGACCTTCCCTCATTCATCGACTTCTTTATTGTCTCCTCCTTCGTCCACTTTCGCAAACCCGACGCCGACATCTACCGCCTAGCGATCGATGTCGTCCAGGTCCCTCCTTCAAATATTGTTTATATTGATGACCGGGCGCTCTTAGTAGAAGTCGCCAAAGGTCTCGGTCTGCAAGGAATTCATCACACGGATTTGGAGGGGACGAAGGCTGCTCTTGGTATGCTTTTCTGCCGTAACTGATTGATATAAAAGAATCATAATTGAGTGCCAGCTATAAAGCTCATTCCTTTGGAAAGCCTGACAAAATTTTCGATCGTACTCTTTGCGATTTCGTAAAGCGCTTCTTTTGTAAGAAAACCTTGGTGCGATGTGACAAGTACATTTGGAAAGGAAAGTAGACGAGAAAGCTCATCATCTAGAAGGATTCTATCTGAAAGATCCTCAAAAAAAACGTCCTCTTCCTCTTCATAAGTGTCCAATGCTACCCCTCCAACCTTACCGCTTTTAAGTCCGGAGATAAGAGCATGCGTTTCTATAACTTTGCCTCGGCTGGTGTTTATCAGAATAACTCCGCGCTTCATCTCTTTTATCGTCTCCTTGTTTATAAGGTGATAGGTCGAGGGAAGTAAGGGAACGTGTAAAGAAATGATGTCGCTTTTCCTTAAGAGGATTTCTAAACCTTCCACATAGGAGATCTGAAATTGGGCTGCCCATTCAATCGAAGGACTAAAGTCATAAGCAAGTACTTCCGTATCAAATCCCTGCATGATTTGCGCAAAAATCTTTCCAATCTTTCCTGTCCCTACCACTCCAACGGTTTTACCATTGATTTCAAACCCAACAAGTCCATGAAGCGAAAAATTCATCTCTCGGGCTCGATTGTAGGCTCTGTGAATTTTTCTGCTCAAAGAGATCAAAAGACCAACTGCATGCTCCGCAACAGAGTGGGGTGAATAAGCAGGGACCCGTGTTACGGCGATATTGAATCGATGCGCAGCCTCTATGTCTACATTATTATATCCTGCACATCTAAGGGCAATCAGTTTGAGACCAAATCTTGAAAGTTTTTCAAGACATTCTGCATCGATACGATCATTGACAAAAGCACAAACTGCATCATGTCCTTTTGCAGACTCTACCGTTTTCTTGTTGAGATGAAACTCATAAAAATTTAGAGAGATATCATTCAGTTCGGCCGCTTTACTGATAAACTCTCTGTCGTACGGTTTTGTGTCATAAATGGCAACTTTAAGCATGTTTAGCTCCTTTAAGGAGCCCCCAACCTCGACTTTATACATTTTTTAGATGAGATTTTCACAATCTCTGGATCCACTATCAAGTCTTTCTGAATCAACATATTGCAAAACTCTCGCCTGAAAAATGTGTAGAGTGGAGCCAACAAAACCTTTCTACCATCTAAAAAAATTTATAGTCAAGATTCTAATTATCTTCTGGACTCATTATTTACAATATATTAATATATCTGATTTATAAAATTAAATGGTTATTTATGACATCTAAACTCACTTTTTCAACTTCACCTGCGGCTAGTCCAGGGACTGGTTGCCCGGAGAGTCCGCCCCAAAAACATGAGATGGATCTACAGAGACCCCCCAGCCCTTTGTCGGGCAAGGGAGTTTTAAAGAGGTTACAAAATCAAAAGTTTTACGCAGAAAAAAAAGCGCGTAATTTCACCTGGCAAAACAGATCTTCTTTTGAAGAGTTAGCGAAAGCGCAAAGCCGATTCGATGCTCCTCTAGATCTTCATTATAAGGATCTAATCTCAAGATTCGAAAAGTTCGCAGAAGGGAAAATTAAAAGCGAAGAAGAGCTAAATACCATTCTAGAACGTTTAAACAAGATTCTTCAAAATGAGACTCTCTCCACAGCTGCTAAGTTTATCCAACTTTCACTGCTTTTTTACTATTTGGAACGAGATGGGGAGTTGCCTGAGACTGCCTCTCCTCCTCTCTATAGGCTTGCGGAGATCAAGGAAGAAATAGAGTTTCTACAAAAAGAAGCTTTACCCTCTTTTCACACAGGCCTTCAAGGCTATATCCTCAGAGCCTTTTCTAATATGTCTTTCTATGGGGACGGGGAAATCAACCAAGGTGGGGCCGCTCTTGTTCTTCTTATGTTAAATGGCGAGCTAGGAGGACATTTCAAAGATAACCAGCTCGAGCATCTTCGCTTTATATTTCAAAAACTGATAAGCGATCCGAATTTCCAAAAGCTTATTAAGGAACCTCTAGATCATGTCAATCCTGATATGGAAAAATTTATCAGAATTGATTGTAAAATCCCTATTGATTCAGCGATATCACCTCAACATATCCGTCAGTTTCTCCTCCTTGGCCTCCTACATGATTTACGGCAATTTTCTCTTCCAAACTGCTACTCAATTGCGACTTTATCCTTTGCGATCCGTACGACTCCTGAGCAAATCTTAAGCCTTTATAGAAAGTTAATTGCAGAAGGAATGTTTGAAGTCAATCCTGGAATCAACGTGCCTGTTGCGCAGCTTGCTTACGACCGTTTACTCTTTGATCCTGATCTAAATAAGAGGATAGATTCCTCTTTGTTCCTTCAATCTTCTCTTTATCATTCGATAAGGCGTGTCCTAAATTTGAATTGTGAAATCCCTTTAAACGGAACTCTTACCATGTGGGAGATCCTTAAAGCTATCGCCGGCCATTCCAAGTCTTCGCCTGATGCCTACCCTTTGGCCTTGCTCGTCGTGAGCTCTTATAAGAGGAACATTTTACAAGAGATGGTTCTTGCGCAAATCGAGTTTATGGAAACGAATGGAACGCAAATTTTGAGTGTTTCAGGCCAAATCCCTAGAGCGGTAAAAGGGCAATTTATCAAATTTCTTGAATCCGAGATCTATCAAAAGATCAAAACGAACTCTCCTGATTGTTTTTCTAATGAGTCTGTCAAAAATTTTTTAGAACTCTTCCAAGAAGAGATCGAGAAGGGGCTCTGGCTGCAAGATTGTTCGAAAGAAGTAAAAATAGTTAATGAAGAGGTCATTGTCCCCAATCAATACGAAACTTTTACTAAGATCGGATGCAATAGCAAAGAGACCTCCAAGATTACTCAGTTTTTTTCGCGCCACCGCCGGCTTTTGTATCTTGATGGCAATAAAATCTTCTATATAGAAAATATTGAGATCCTTCGTAACGTCATTAGAAAGGTGTTAAGTGATCTTTTAAAAAAAACTGATGCCAAAGAGAACGATTTTTTTAAAACTTTTATATTTAAGATGAACGATTTGATCGTTTCAAATCATCTCAGCGAGGCTTTGGCCCTTTTTCTCAGTGAAATAAACAGTTCAAAAATTCCACTAACCAAGAAAGAATATAGCGACTCAGGATATATCGGTTTTATGCAAGATGGGGGGGTTGTCAATAATTTTCCAATCAAAACTTTAGGTATATCCCCATCAAGGCGTAATTTTTGTTCCGCCCTACCTGAGCGTTCATTTATTCACTTTTTCAATTTTCTCTATAACCTTAGCGGAAAAAATGCATTTTTATCCCCGAAAAAATTAATTATTTGTAGCTCGTCAACGCATTCGTTTTTAATCCAACCCTCTCTTTTTGCTCCCCTGTGGAATGACAGGCCTCCGGAAGAGGTCTTATTCAATCGAGAAACGGTAGTCTTCTCAGCGCTTTTGAAGAAAGATCTGATGCTCAATGAGATGCTACATCTTCTCAGGAGTCTCTTTAGCGACCCTATGAAGGGTACTTCCATTTTCGCGACCCTTCCGGCAACGGCTCTTTCTGCTGCGGAATTCAGGAAATTCTTCTATTCAAAACATCGATCGGATCTAGATTTATTAGAGAAATTTGATCTTGCACTCTACAACTTTCTGACTCAAATTCCTATTGCTGACTTTTCGATAAAAGAGATTTTGGCGCCTAATTCTCCGGAAAGGAGTGAATATGCTGAAATCGACAACAAAATTCGCGAAGAATGTCGTCTAGAGTTTCCAAAGAGTGTGCCTGTCCTTAAACTTGCACAAATTTTGAAGAAGACTTTAAGTAAATATAATAAAATTTATACAATTAGCACTTTAGAGCGATTGATTTGCTTAAATTACAAACTTCCTCTTCCATGGATTATTGGGGACTTAAATTGGGCCAATTATGAAGAGGATTCGCACCCCCACCTTTTGATCTTGCGGAATGTAATGGATAAATTAAGGTTTTTTAAACGGGATGGAACTAAGGAGGCGCCGATCGATTCCAGCCTTTACAACGGTTTCTGCAACCTTGAGATTTTATACATGTGATCTCCTTACCAAAGCAGGGGAGACAATCCACGAGATCGTCCAACTGCTATTTTCTCCCTCAAGGCATACGACACAACTTCCTGTAAAAGCGACAGGGGAGGGGCCCTCATCTCCAAATAATAAGCTCGTAAGGAGCTTCTCCATGAAAGGGAGATGTCCAACAATCATGAGATCACGCTCATACAACTTAATCTCTTCTATGATCGGTTCGACGGGATCGAGCGGTTTCAATCCTTCACGCTCATTTAGAGCAACATCAGGAGCAAGCCTCTTTCCGAGGATCTCGGCTGTCTCTTTTGATCGCGCTTTGACGCTATGAAGGATTTCATCGATTTCAACTCCGCATTCCTCAAGGTAGCGTGCAACAGATGCTGTTTCCTCTTTCCCCGTCTGCGATAGGGGTTGACGGGAATCGATATCTGAGGAGAGGTAATCTCCATGGCGTACTAGATAAAGTTTCATGTTGAAGCGGTGAAAATGTAAATTTTTCAACTGATTCTGCTATACCGAAAAAAAACCTTCATAAGTTAAAAAGAAGCCGATAATCAGCCAGACAATCCCAATATAGATAGGATTCTCTTTTGCGACAAATTTCAGCATAAATTTTCTTTCGGCATGCGACGGAATAAAAAGAAGTGTAAGTCCTTTGAGTAGACTTAAATACCCTATTAGGGTGATCACAAGCGTCCAATTCCACTCCCAGATATTATGTCCGACTGCGATCATCAACCCGATGATCAGGTTGATTATAGATCCCATCATCACAAGGGATGCATTTTCAAAATAGTCTTTCGTTACCTTTTTGGCGAGGCCGCGTCGGAAGAGATAGAAGAAACCTGTGATGATCAGATAAAGTCCCAAAACACGGGCCAGAAAAATCGAGAGACTCATGTTTAATACCATTTCGGAAAAATAAATTTTAATTTTTAGCCCAATCCCTTGTGCATAACTGGCGTACTGCTCCCGATCTTGCGGTAAACGAATTCCACGCTTCGCAACAAGAATCAAGAATTTGTTCATATGATTCAAAGCAT
>JAFIGI010000040.1 GCA_020831465.1 Chlamydiales bacterium | reverse complement strand
GGGCTTTCATCTCGTCTTTAAGTGAATTATTCTTCTTTTTGGTCATGGCTCCTCCATTGGTTTCATAGTTAATGGAGAATTTCATACGCCATGACCTTTTTTTGTCACCTCAGAATTTGCACACAATTTTTTACACTACCCCGAATTTATTCGAAAATCGCCTCTTTTTCAGGGTCGACTAACGTAGAGGCAAGCTTTGATAACGCAAGCAGTATCCGCGTACTCGGCGAGGGAGGTGTTGGATGGAATTTCTAATAAAAGTAGTGCCGAAGAGCTTGGTAGACCTCGTCTGTCTCGATGCTCTTCATGCACCTGAAGTCGATGGGGCAGGTCCGCTTATAGCAGGGAGAACAGTCGACGTGCTTGTGGATCACGTCGCCATGTTTGTAGGGCCCGGTTGCGATCTCATTTGTAGAACCGAAAAGGGCGACGAGCGGAGTCTTCAGCGCGGCTGCGATGTGCATGGGGCCGCTGTCATTGGTTAAAAAAACCGTGCATTTCTGGATCAATGCGACAAGTTCGCGCAGTGAGGTGATTCCGGCCAAATTGATGACTCGCGGTGGGAGGCCTTCGCAAATCTCATGGACAAGAGGAGCCCCCTCTTGATCGCCGAAGCAGACAATATAGATATTAGAATCCTCAAGCAGCTTTTCGATCACGGTGCGAAAGCGGTCGGGAAGCCAGCACTTGGCCGAACCGTACGCCGCTCCGGGATTGATCCCGATAACCTTGGCCTTTTCCGGCACGCGGTGCTGTCTTAGAAGTTGCTCGGCGGCTTGCTTCTCCTCTTCGGTAACAAAAAGCTCCGGCATCGTATCGGAAAGCGGGATTCCGAGGGGAGCAAGAAGGCGCTTATAGGTGCGAACGAGGTGTTCCTTACCGCGTGATTCGGGAAATGCGACGGCTTTAGTCAGTAGCAGGCTACGCCAATCGGAGGCGAAGCCTATCCGTCTCTTCACCCCGCCGCGCCAAAACCACCAGGCTGAAGAAAATGAGTTGGGGAGCAGAATCCCAAGATCATACTTCCCTTGCCGGATGCGTTGGATCAAATCCCGTTTCTCTTGGCGGCGCAAAAATTCATTGGGTCGGGAAAATGTGAAAATTTCATCGATATGGGGATTGCCGATCAGAAGAGAACCGACCCCTCCCTGGCACATTGCCGTAATCGTGGCATTAGGCCACTTCACCCGTAAGTCTGCAAGTATCGGGGTTGCCATCACGGCATCCCCGAGCCAGTTAGGCATCCGGATAAGAATGTTGTGAAAGTCGGTTTGCACAGCGGCATTTTAAGAGCATTTTCCTTTATTCGCATTTGATTTATACAAAGAATAGAGAGGGAGGAAGGGGGTGTGGAATCAAATACCTATACGGAAGAGGAATTCAAAAAAGTTTTAAAAACTCTTTTCGCTGAGAAAAAGCGGGTTAAAGATTTGGAAAAGCAGCTTGGAGAAAAGGGGCTCAAAAAAAAATTCGAAACCAAGCTCGCTGACATCCATAAAATTTCCGTTAGAAAAGAATATGAGGAGCTCAAGTCTGCCTATGCTTCGAAAGAGGGCGACTATCGGAATCTGAGAAGCAAATTTGAAAGGGTAGGTCCTCTATTGAAGAGGTTGGTCGAGGAGCTAAAGGCGGCACGCGCGGAGATCGAAACCCTGAAGAAAGAGAAAGAGAGATATTCGCTCGAGACTGCTGCTTTTGAAAAGGAGTGGGAAGGTCTTTTGTATGAGAAGCAAAAGTTAGAACAGGACAAGGAGCGGCTCGAAGAGGAAAAGGCGCGTTTACTGGAAGAAGAGGGGGAAGCGCTGGAGTCTCGAGAGCAGCTCCTTGGGCTTGAGGAGGAATTAAGTGCTCAGAAGCAGCTCTGCGCCTCTCTAGAAAGCGAGAAGATCAAGATCGGTACGACTCTTGATGGAATGAAAAATGCGTTGGAAGAAAAAGAGCGGGAATTGGAACGAGTTCGAGCGAATGAGCAGAGAGAAGCGAAACGTTTCGAGACCGAGCGGAGTCGCTTAGTCGAGCGGCTTGCCGAGGAGTTGAGCCGCGTCCAGAGGCAGGCGGAGATTACCAAAGACTTGAGGGAAGAAAACGAGGGTTTGAAGCGGAAGCTTGAGGAGAACGATTTAGGTACGGTTCGCGAGGAGTTACGCCAGAGGCTCGAAGAGAAAGAGAAAGTTCTTGAGAGGGCTTACTTAAAGATGCGGGAACTGGCTTCTAGGTCTGCTGAAATGGTTGAACGGTGCGAGAGGGGAAATGCTGAAATTCGTAAGGCGCAGCAGCATTTGGCCAAGAAAGTTAAAGAGGCCACGCTTTTAGGCGATCTTGCTGAGAGGCAAAAGCGGCAGATTGCCGAATTACAAGCTGCGCTGGACCAGAGAGAAAACGAGCTCGAGTGCCTGCAAAATAGTTTGAATCAGTTTCGATCTTTGTCCAGCGAGCGGACACAAGAAGCGGAAGCGCTTTCGAAAGAGTGGCATCAACTTAAGAAAATGCGTGAAAATTATGATCAAATGGTTTCGACTCTTTCGAGCTTGAAGTCTATTTTAGGAAAAAGTGAAAAAGAATAGTCTGATTCTTGGTATCGACCCCGGAACGTGCGTGACCGGTTATGGCCTTGTCTCCGTCGATGAGAGGCGCCGTTTTACAGTCATCGATTATGGGTGCATCCGTCCTCCCGCAGATAAACCGCTAACAGTCCGTTACCGCATCATTTATCAGGCGCTTGATGAGCTGATTGCGAAACATCGGCCTGATGCAGTTGCGGTCGAGACACAATACATTCACAAGAATCCTCAAAGTGGGATCAAGCTGGGGATGGCGCGCGGGGTCGTCTTGCTTGCGGCCTCTTTGCGGGAAATTCCTATTTTCGAGTATGCTCCCTCCCGCGCCAAGCGGGCTGTTGTGGGGAACGGTAGCGCAAGTAAAGAGCAGGTCCGGGGGATGGTGCAGCGCCTACTCTCTTTAACGAGGCCACCGGAGCCCGAAGATGCCGCAGACGCACTCTCACTCGCAATTTGCCACGGACAAACATCGGGAAATGCTAAATGTATGCCTATATAAAAGGAACGCTCGCCGAGGCGACGCCGCTTGAAGCGGTTGTTGAAGCGCATGGCATTGGGTATCGGATCTTTGTTTCAGTCAAAGATTTCGCGAGGCTTCCCCAGATTGGGGATCGGCTTTTTCTCTATACTTCGTTCGTCGTTCGAGAACTCTCACAGACCCTCTACGGCTTTTTTGCAAAGGAAGAGCGAGATCTCTTTGAGAAGGTGATCACGGTCTCCGGAATCGGACCCAAAACGGGAATGGCTCTCATCGGCCATCTTACACTGCCTGAGTTGGAAAAGGCTATTCAATCTCATGATAGCGTTTCTCTAGCTAAAGTGCCCGGAATCGGGAAGAAGACAGCCGAACGCCTCATTATCGAGCTGCAGGGGCGTTCAAAGGTTCAACCTCTACCAGAACAATTCGGCGGTCGGATAGCAGATGCTCTTCAGGCGCTTATTCAGCTCGGATATACGCAGGCAACAGCGGAAAAAGCGGTAAGAAAGGCGGCCGATTCCCTCTCGTCTGATTGCGATCTTTCAGACCTGATCACCGCTGCTTTGAAATATCGTTAATTTTTCAACTGATTCTGTTATACCTGAATTTTCACGATTTATGTAGTGAGAGGATTGGAGATTAGTAGAGAAAGGGATTAGACCCGATAACAATAAATTTTATTTTCGATTATTGGTATAAAAAATCATTTGCTTTTTGTTTTAAGAAAATATAAAATCTTTTCCCCTTAACCTAAATTTTTGAGAGAATCCATGCCTAAAGAACAGACCCTTTCGATCATCAAGCCGGACGCGGTAAGAAAAAATTTAATCGGCGAAATTTTAGCCCGTTTCGAAAAAGCGGGACTGAAGGTAGCTGCAGCAAAAATGCTCCACATGAGTAAAGCGCAAGGGCAGGACTTTTACGCGGTGCATAAAGAGCGCCCCTTTTACAACGATCTCGTGAATTTTATCAGCTCGGGTCCTGTTCTGGTCTCCGTACTCGAAGGGGAAAACGCGATTATGAAAAACCGCGAAATCATGGGCGCGACCAATCCAAAGGATGCCGCACCGGGAACAATCCGTGCCGATTTTGCCGATTCGATCGATCAAAACGCCGTGCATGGTTCCGACGGACCCGATACCGCCCAAGTCGAAATCTCTTTCTTCTTCAAGCCGGAAGAGATTTACAGTCATTAATTGATGAAAATGAGGCTTGCGTCCAAGACGATTCGCTTCATGCGGGAGGGAGTGAAAAGGGGGTGCGCTCATCTGGCCGCCGCATCTTTTCGCTCGCACAGCTATCCCGTATTCGGGATTCCCTCCGGGCTTGCCACATCCCCAAGCGCACCTGTAGAGCTCTATCCTCAAGAGGAAGCGGAGCCGCTTCCCCCAAAAACTCTTGATGCACTTCTCCATTGGCGCTACAGAGAGGCCTTGGAGAAGAAAAGGGTTTTGCAGAAGACCGGCCTGCTTACTCTTCCTCGAGCAACTGCCACCTCTTTTGGAGGAAATCTGACCGAAGGGGGCAAACTGGTGACTACATTTCTCCAAACAATTGATGGAAAACCTCCTCATCAGCACGATTTGTTCCGTTTTAGCGTTAAGCGTTTCCTTCCGAAGATTTATCGAAGTGATCACCCCGTCGTGACACTTGCGGCAGGATGGCAAGGAGCCTTTTATCATTGGATGTTCGAAGTTCTGCCGCGTATCGAGTTGGCAGAAAGGGGAGGCTATGTGCTCGATCGCGTTTTTGCAGCGCAAAGCGAGCCTTTTCAAAGAGAGAGTCTTGAGTTGATGGGGATTGCAAAAGAGGCCATTATCGACGCGTCATGCTATGACGCTGTGGCTGCCCCTAGCCTTATCGTTCCATCGATTCCTAGGCCCCCGACCAGCTGGGGATGCGCCTTTCTTAGAGAGCGTCTCCTTCCCAAGTTAGACCTGCTTCCACGGAAACGCCTCTATCTCTCCCGCCGTGACGCCGGACGGCGCCGTGTGATTAACGAAGATGAGGTTTACGGCTTGTTGAGGGGGTTTGGCTTCGAAAGAATCGAACTCTCCAATCTGCCTTTTAAAAAGCAGATAGAGCTATTCCGATCGGCGGAATGCGTCGTTGGGCCACACGGAGCGGGATTTTCCCATCTCGCCTTCTGCGACCCTGGGACTCCTTTTTTGGAGTTTTTCCATCCCGGCTATGTAAACATCTGTTACTGGAACCTTTGCAGTATCATGGGCCACCACTACTACTATCTCTTTGGGGAGGGAGAACGTTATCCGGACCGCTTCGACCCTAAAATCGACCCCGATATCACAATCGATATAAAAAAGTTGAAAATGACACTAGAGCTGATACTTCATGATCATCTTAATTGATAACTACGATTCTTTTACTTACAACATTGCGCAAGGATTGCAGACTTTGGGTTACACTGTCGAAGTGATCCGCAACAACTCTCTTTCTGTCCGTGAACTCTTAGATAAAGAGCCGCAACTGGTGATCATTGGACCGGGCCCCGGAAAGCCCTCAGAAGCCGGGATATCAAAAAAACTGATTGAAGAAGCAAAGGTTCCTATCTTCGGCATCTGTTTGGGCCATCAGGCAATTGGAGAGATTTTCGGTGCGCGTGTTGTCCGCGCCCAACAGGCCGTGCACGGCAAAGTTTCTCTAATTCATCATGGAGGCGGCCCGCTTTACCAAGGCCTGCCTACCCCATTCGAGGCTGTCCGCTACCACTCGCTCATCTTGGAAGGCCTTCCCGACCTTCTTGAAACTGAGGCATGGACAGATGGAGGTGAGATTATGGGCCTGCGCCATAAAAGAAAGCCTATTTTCGGCGTCCAATTCCATCCCGAATCGATAGCGACGCAATACGGTTTGAAAGTGTTGGAAAACATGGTTGAGAAAGCATCATGACAATCATGCCTCCTGAAGTCGTTAAATCGATCAACGATATCTCTTTGGCAACGGTCTATTCAACCGACCCGTCCTCCCTCACAGTCGATCGTTTTGAGCATTTCGAATCCCATTTAGAAGTCTTACAAAACGCAATTAACATGTTGGGATGCAAAAAATTAAGAAATACAGTCAAATGGTCTAACTTCTCAGAAATTGAGAAGGTAATTCTCACAAAGTTTATTCGTCAGATTCAGGAACAAAGCCCCCTTGTTTGGTTTTCTTCGCTCTCTTTGACAGGCCCCTTTTGGGAAGACGCCATCATGCACGTCCCGAAGTGGATTCCTTTTAAACTCGATCTAAATCCCGATGAGCCGCCTCAGGCGCTATTAAGCAACGATTCTTTAGGCAAGAAGGAGGAGGAGGATCATCGATTTGGATTTGGCTTGCTTGGAGATCAATCGATCCTTCTCCAGTATCATTTAGCGAATGATCAAAAATGGACGTGCCTGATCAATCCGCATGTACGGGCTTTCTACACTCTCGGTTCTCTTCCTTCAATTGACGCAGCGATTATCACCGACTACGATTCTGAGGCTATTTCCTTTCTTCAGATCTACCGGCCGACCTTCTTTTTTCCCATAGGGGATGAGAAGGGACGGTATTTGATTTATGAAAAGCAATCGAGGGCGAGATTGGTGATAACCTATTTTCCCCCTTCTTGCAAAGGTGGGGAGCATTCCGGCAGCTGGATTTTCTCTTTTCCCTGTACGACAAAGATGAAATGTTTTTCCCACATTGTTGTTTTAGGAAGGGACTTTGATTTAGAGGATTGCCGCAGAATTAAAAAAACGTTTAGTGAAGTGCGCACTGCCTTCCTTCCGGTCGATTCTCCTAATTCTCCTCAAGCTGTCGAGATCTTAAATGCTAAACGCTCAGTTAACAGCATTTAAATTTTAAAATCGGAGCCGAGATATGTCAGCCGCGCTTCCTCGTTGTGTATTAAAGTGTCGACCGTACCCGAAAGAAAGACCTTCCCGTCGCGGATCAGGTAGCTCCGGTCGACAATTGAGAAGATCTCCCGCGCATTGTGATCGGTGATTAGCACGCTGATTTTTTTCTTCGCCAGCAGGCGGATCATCTGCTGCACATCGTTGATCGCAATCGGGTCGATGTTGGCGAAGGGCTCATCGAGAAGAAGAAAGGAGGGATTTGTCACAAGTGCACGGGTGATTTCGAGTCGACGCCGCTCCCCCCCCGACAGGCCTGATGCACGTTTTTTTGCGAGCTCTTCCAAATGCAGCTCGTGCAGTAGCTTTTCTAATCGAGCCGCTCTTTCTTGTTTGGTAATCGGCAGCGTTTCGAGAATGCAGAGGATGTTCTCTTCTACCGTCAAGCTGCGGAAGACCGAGGGCTCTTGCGCGAGATAGCCCATTCCCATCTTCGCCCGCTTGTCGATCGGTTGCTTCGTGACGTCGACCCGCTTGAACAAGATCTTGCCCTTATCGGGACGGATCAGCCCCATGGTCATGTAAAAGGCCGTCGTTTTGCCTGCGCCATTAGGTCCGAGAAGGCCGACGATTTCTCCCTCCTGAACGGTGAAAGAGAGTCCCGACACTACCTTGCGGTCGCCATAGCTTTTTTCTAAGTTCTGCACTTCAAGAATCGGTGCTTCGTTTACCACTTAAAATGATCCTTTAGTTTAAAAAGTTCATCTTGGCCGAAGACGAAGCGGACGTCGCCGACCCCTTGAATCGAGTCTCTCTTTGTCTCCGGATCGCGAGCGGCGCGCACTTGGCGTGCCGAAAGCTGCATATCGCGCTCCTTATCGAAGAAGAGAACCTGTTTCTCCTTTTTTCCTTCCAGAATGACGAGTTGTTGGTCAGGGTAATAGGTGACGAGATCGGCCAGAGCGTATTGTCCTTTTTCCGAAAAGACCAGTTTGACATTGTCGACGAGGCGGACCTTAGTCGGCTTGATCGATCCTTCAGCCTCGACATAATCCACAAAAGCTTCGTCGGCCCACGCCTCGCCTCGTTCATCCAAGTAGGAGACTCTTCCAATGAAATGGCTCGTCATCTTCGTGTAGTCGATCAAAACCCTC
The DNA here is from genome assembly GCA_020831465.1 of Chlamydiales bacterium. Taxonomy (GTDB): domain Bacteria; phylum Chlamydiota; class Chlamydiia; order Chlamydiales; family JAAKFR01; genus JAJACP01. The sequence goes on along the minus strand of JAFIGI010000040.1, from coordinate 11,040 downwards.
TCGCAATTGAGACGGCTTTCGTCAGGAAGGGTCAAGGTGACCGCCTGAGACAGCTCGATCCAGGGGAAATCGATTTTCGTCATCCTCGCCTCATCACGCGTCAACACCGCTTTTTCGGCCGTCACCCTTCCCATGGCGTTCTCGACCGCCACCTCGCCGATCAGAGTGATCGTGCTGCCGTTATAGTGAGCCTCGTTCGATTCGACGGTTATTTCATTCGCCCAAACCGCAAGCGGCAAAAGAAAAAGAGAGAGCCACTTCATAACGATTCCCGGTTGAAGATAGCTTTAAGGCGGTGTGCTTGGAAATCGAGCTGCTTTCCTCTAAAAGTGAATTCGACCCTGTCGGCAGTCCCGGACATTAACGGTGTTTCTCCCTCCACCGACAAAACAGGATCATGTCCCTGCAGGCGGTATTTCCACAATTTCGCCTCCTCGCTGACGAACAACTGAGTGTTGTAGTTGTAGCTGGCCCGTTTCGCCTCCATATAGCGGATATGCTGCATCGGTTTATCCTCTTCATAGAAGAGCTCTTCCTGCATCAGACAGACGACCGATTCGAGCTCTTCAACAACTTCTATTCGCCCCTCTCGATGGAAGAAAAAAAGTTCTGAGTCGGCGCTTTCAATGCGGATATAGAGCGGATCTTTTTCTTGGTACCAGATCTCCTTCAAGACTCCTTCGCGCGTCTGTTGCGAGAAGGAGAGCAGAGGTTTTTGCGTCGGAGAGCTCCTCTCGATTAGCTCCCGATATTTTTCACGATCCTTATCCGTAATGCGGCTAATCGAAAATCCGAAAAAAAGGACCGCTAAAAATAGGCCGATGCCGAAAAGGGTCAACTCTTTCTTGTACATTCTTGCATCGCATGCGCAATCCTAAGCCAGCTTTCGACGAGTTCGGGCAAATCGGAGAAGGGGATGACCGAAGCGGCGTCACTCTTCGCGTTGTCGGGATCGGGGTGGGATTCAGCGTAAATTCCGTTTGCTCCTGCAGCAAGAGCTGCGCGCGAAAGGGAGGGGATAAACTCACGCTGGCCGCCGGAGCGGTCGCCCGCTCCACCCGGAAGCTGGACCGAGTGGGTTGCATCGTAAAGAACGGGATAGCCGCTCTCTCGCATAAGCGGAATGGCGCGCATGTCGCTGACAAGATTGTTGTAGCCAAAGGTTGTGCCCCGGTCGGTCAAGATCAGATTGCGGTTTCCTGTCGACTCGAGTTTCTCAATGACATGCTTCATATCCCAAGGAGCCATAAATTGCCCTTTCTTCACATTCACGATCGCTCCCGTATTTCCGGCGGTGACAAGCAGGTCTGTCTGACGGCATAGAAAGGCGGGGATTTGAATCACATCGCAAACCTCGGCCGCTTCGCGCGCTTCATCGGGAGAGTGGACATCGGTGAAGACGGGAATTTCGAATCTATCGCGGATTTTTTCAAGAATCTTCAGCCCCTCTTCTATGCCCGGCCCCCTGAAGGAGTGAATAGAGGAGCGGTTGGCCTTATCGTAGCTCGCTTTGAAGATGAAGGGGATACCTTTTCTCTCGAAAAGCTCTGCCAGAAATTCGGCGCATCGCATCGCATGAGCCTCGCTTTCGATCACACAAGGCCCCGACACGACAAAAAAGGCGTTTAAATTAAGAGCCCGCATTTTTCAACCTGTTCGTTGTGAGGGTTTGAAAATTTTTCCATCAATTTCTTCAAGTCGATCCCAAAAGGAAGAGTATCGGTTAGATCGGCTAAAGGGGCAAGGACAAAAAGCCGCTCATGCCATTTCGGATGGGGGAGGGTCAACCTGGATGAATGATACACCTCTTCTCCAAAAAAAAGAAGATCGAGGTCGATTAGACGAGGCGCCTGCTTAGACTTCTCTTTTTTTCCCAAGCCCTTTTCGATCTCTTGCATTCTCCTCCAGAGCTCTTCGAAAGAGAGCGCGCAAGAAAAGCGACAGACCGCATTCAGATAGGCGGGTTGGGAAATAGGGGAGACAGGGGTTGTGCGATAAAGAGGGGAAGCGGTTAGATTGCCGATTTCGTCGATTTCAGAAAGTTTTTGAACCGCCAGACGCATGGCCGACAAGGTTTGAGGAAAGTTCCCCCCAATCCCGATATAACAATCGGCAACCGAAACGATTTTATCCAAAATATTGTAAAATCGTCTGTTCACTTTGGGGGAAATATCTGTTTAAATAATCTTTTAATTTTTGCGCCATTTGAGTCTCTTTACGAGATTGTAAGATCTTTTGCTCTTCCTCAGAAAAGTCAACATCAGCTCCATAGGCAGTTTTAGACGCAACAATTTTTTTGATTGCCGCCTTTTCAAGACCTGCAAATTTCTCCTTCAAAACGTCTTTTAGCGGTCTCTGATCTTTAAATTTGTAATGTAAACAGTTTGGTTCTCTTGCCATCTCTTCAAAAACTAGATCGGCATCTTTTGCTGTTCCCATTACCGCATGTATCGCCTTTCCTCTTTTAATCAACAGGACTGATGGTGCAAGCGGTTGTCTTTTCGCGAGTCGATCGTTGGTAAACCATAACCCAAAGCCAAATTTGAAACATATTGGTGTAAAGTAAATCTGCTCCCCCAGAATAGTGTGGGAAGGTATGAGTAAGCTTTCAACATCTTTTCTTTTGACTTGCCACATGGGCGTAGAGGAGTTAGGACGGGGTTCTTTGACTTCTTGCTCTATATCATACTCCACCTCTTGTTCCATTTGATATTCTATTTCTACTTCATCTTGGACCTCTTCTATCTGCTGATGGTCTACCTCCACTTCAGCAACAACATCTTGTATTTGTTCCACTTCCATTGTTTCAATCATCTCATGCGAACAATCGGCATCGATTTTTTCAGTGAGGAATCTCTTTTCCAAAATCAAGCCAGGATTGTCCAAATAGCTGCATGCCTGATCGATAACCTTCTGACTCTGCCGCTTGATTGTATCGGATATCCCTGCGAGGTTCAGAATAGCCATTTTCAGCTCTTGAAGATTTCGTTTTTCGCATTGTATGACCTCTTGAAGAAAATCTGGCGTATCTTGTGGAAAATGGGGTCGGCTCAAGTTTTCCAAATTTATTTCGCTCTCTTTCTCAATGAAGCCGTGTTTTATGCACAAATCACGAAGGGAAATCAGAGTCTTAAGATCTGTTGCGCTCCTCAATAGCGTTTGGACAACACTATGCGATATAGCCGATATCTCTTCTTGGTTGGAAAGGGTATGCAGTTTTTTCAATTTTGCAACTTCGTTTTGAATCAAGAGAGCAAAAAGCTGTACAGGGAAAGGGAGGTTTTTAAACTTTTCCAACCGCTGCTTGCATCCTTCATCAATAATAGGTTTTAGCTTCTGTCCCTTTCCCCAGCCTCGTGCCCTCATCCCCCCTTGAGAAAACTCGGTACAATTGGTTGTAGAGGAGATTGTAATAAAATGTGTACCGATAGGGGGAAGAAGAAGATTACGTCCTCTTCTGTCTCCATGGGAAAAATAGGTCATATACGCGCTGCAATTTGAAGAAGCACTCTTCCCATCCGGAGTTCTGAATTGAATCTCACCGTTCGAATGCACAAAACGTATGGGAAGTTTGTGTTTAACTTGCGAGAGTGCTTCCTCCGGCTTCATTCCTTCAAAAAATGGCGCAATATCGATAAGAGCGCTTCCAGGATTGTTCCAACAACGTGAAACAGTGTCGCCAAAGGACTCCTGTCGATTATAATAGATCTCATCTCCGTCACAATAATCTTTAGCGAAATTATAAAAGATCATTCCCATGGTTCCTTTCTGCCTCTCGAGTCCGGGAATTTTTTTCACTTTAGCGGGCAAGGTTCGTATTCTTTCTGCGTTGCCTGAAGAGCCCCATACTTCTTTAACCTCATGCGCTGCTTGCTTTCCATTGCCAACCAAACGTTTACTGTAATATGTTGCGCCTTCGAAGTTTGCTTTTTCGATAAATGCGCACAAAAGGTGGATATTTTCATCAAGTATTTGAGCGATTTCTGGATAGTTCGATTCTTCCACAGAGGAGAACCGAAGAGCGAAATTTTTATTAAACTCCATTCCAACTCTGGTATTGTCAATTGACTGCTCACATCCTTTTTGCTCTTTTTGCGCAGACTCGCGCAGCTGCGCGAGGTACCTCTCCACCGCTTTTTTCATAGATGTTTTTATAATGCCATTCTTTAAATAATCAAGGCAGGTATACCAAATCATCAGATGAATGGAGCCATGCTGCGAGAGCTCGTTACACTCTCCGCTGTTCAAAGCGGGTTTTGTATGGATGCCGTCCTCAGAACGGATGTAATGCACACCCGCCTTTGTTTCGAAACTTAAAGGGAGAATGGTGTTTAAAAAGATCCTGATGCATTGGATGCTCTTCGCCTGATCGTGCCTTTTGAATTTTTCGTGTAATTCTTTAAGCTTATTAAATTCATCCTGACTTATCGTTTCCGATAAAGGCATCCAATAGAGCAACAGCTCCTCTTCTGATAGATCGGAAAAATTGTAATGGTTGAATAGATCGCTTGCAAGTCTTTGCAAAAGACTGGTTTTCATTTCCTTCGACATATCAGTTGGGTTTTTCGTTGTAAAATAGGGCAGGACATCTCGATATCCCGGCTCCGTTTTTAACAAACGAAGCATCAACAAAGCAGGTTCATAGAGCTCTTTTTGAATGTGCAGGGGTGTTCCGATCGAGTAATTGTGTTGGTGATCGGGGGTGAAGAGCTGATCAAGCTCATCGCTACCGACAATCATTCTCTCCTTCCTAAAACTTAAAAGGCGTGAGAATTTTTCGATGGCATCCCACTCTTCTTTACTACTCCCTTCATGAAGGTCTAAAATCTTTAAATTCAAAGCATGGCTTGCGCTGATAAGCGAATTTAACGTTTGATCAACCCGCCCTTTTTCCTGAATCGCCTTGATCAGCATCAGGTGTTGAAAACGGATAGCTATACCGTCGGTCGGAGTTGTGCGGGTAAAATCAAAGCGGTAGGCTTTTTGTCCAAAATAACAAGCGGTTGCCTCTTTCAGCTGTTTATGATGTTCCGCAATGAGAGGGGTATGGGTGAGAAGAGCAGAGATATGGGCTCCGTCAGCGTGAAAGCGGGTGATCATATGGCGGAGCACCGATGTCTTGCCGCCTCCCCACGCTTCGTGCTTAAATGCACCCTGGTTGAGTAACATATCGCAAATATGTTCGATCTGCTTATCGTCACAAATGATACCGGCTTCGTTTTCCAGTAACAATAGAGAAGGTGCTAAAGGGTGGGTCTCAGGATCGTAATAACGTTTTTGCTTGAGAAGCTTAAGCAGAATTTGGCCTTCGTATTCCCATTCTTTCGGATTCTTTCTCAATTTGTTTAATTGCTTAATTGTCTTGTCAATCTGGGTAAATAGTGTTCTGTTGATAAGATAATTGCGGCACTCTTTTTCCAATTCGTCAATCTGATCTTTCTTGATCACTCCCTTATCTAAAAGCGGAGTCCAATCACGCTCTCCAAAGCAAAAGAGAGCCTGTTGAAATAGATCCTGCACAACAGGATCTTGTTCCCTAATTAAATGCAGTAAGGAATAGACGCTATCTCCAAGAGAGAAAAAGGAGGCGACGGCTCTTTTAGAATTGTCCTTTTTCGATTGATATGCTTTCTTTTCCTCTTCTAACTTCTCTTGATAAGATTTAAGATCGGCTCCTTCTTTGATCCCGATAAAGAGTCCTTTTTCTTCCGACTCCTTAGTTTGCTTTAAAGGTTTTCCTATTGATCTGCAATACTCGTCTACATCTTCTGCAAGCTCCTTAGCCATTTGGGCTTCAAAAGAATCCTTAGGAAAAACTTGTTGGAGTTGATCCAGATATTCGGTTAAAGCGCTATTTTGCGGGTTATCTTTAGGAACTCTTTCTAAGAATTTTTCATAATCCCTAAAGATAGGGGTTCCGTTAGTTATTCTAGGGATCTGAAGCGCTGGCGGCTCCTCGATCCTTGGGAGAGAGGATAAACGGGAAGCGATTTCACGATCTAGACCCCAAGCAAGCAAAAGGGAGTCTCTTTCTCTCTTTCTTTGGGGGTTAACGAAAGTAGGAGCCTCTCCATTTTGCCCGATCAATCCATTTTGGACATAAAAATTCAAATCTTCAAAATCTATAAAACAATCCTGAAGACTCTTTTCTAGATTTTCAAAATTTTCTTCAAAATTCGTTTTAAAACTTAAATATTTTTCTAATTCTTTTTGAGCATCCGGGTTTTCCTCTATTTTTCGCTGAGTCCTGTTAATCAACTCATCTAAACTATCCGAGAACCTTGCTTTTGCTTCATCACTTGTTGAATAGTTGATACGGTTTCTTAAAATATTAGCCCACGTCTCCCAATGGTCTACTTTTTGGCTCAAATGCCGGTTCATCCAGGAGCAACTGCGTCGGGCTAAAAAGCGAAACCTCTGGTGTTCCTGGTCGGTAAATCGAAGCTGTGGATCAATCGAAGATTCTCGCTCCAAATACGATAGATAAATCTCTAGAGCATCATCTAATTGATATTCAACCGTAGTTGCGTTGTCTAAAGAGGTCGAAATGGCCTGTTTTTGTTCGATTGCAGAGAGCAACAGCCGCCCCAAACAAGCATAAGCAGTATCTTCTTTTACCGGCCATTTTCTAAAATAAGAAATCATTTCCTCAATTTGACGGTTGACTCCCTGCATGCGATTAAAGCTATTCTGCATGGCAAGCTGTGCTTGGGGATATTTCCCTTGGATAAAATATAGATAGGAAAGATAAAGATAGGCTTCAGGTTGTTCAGAAACCAACCCTTTCTCAACGTCAATTTCAAATGAGAGAAGAGGATTTTTCTGACAAAAGACCTCGCAATCCGCCCTTTTCGCCTTCCAACCAAGTAAATATTTGCGTAATTTATTGCTTTCAGGAATATGACAATCATCCTCCGGCTTCCATAGCGCGCTATATTCACGCATCGATAAAATCAGCTTAGCCTTTTGCGAAGGATCTTCGCTTTCGAGAATATGATAATCAGAGAAGACATCCGAAAATAGGAAAGACTGCGTATCTTGTTTTGTAGGGGCAGTTAAAGGATTAAGAAAATAATTCACATTTTTATCGGAAAGAAAATAATCGCGATGCAAACTGCTGTACCATCGTCCCCTCCGGCAATCCCATTTATAACGCATATCCAGTTGGGTATAATAAGCCTCATTGTTCTCCATCAACAGCCATTCATCTTTCTCTGCAAGATGGTTAAAAGTATTCAGATCTTTATCATCTTTCACATATAAAGCCCGATCCTCATTAAAAAAGCATGATTGTGTTTGGGTAGATTGTTGAAGAAAGCGTAGATGATGGGAATTTCCGGCAGGATCTTTAAAAAGCCACTCTTTATCTTCTATGTTGGCCCAGCAATCCAAACTGCGGAGGGCAAACGGAAGTTTCTTTCTCTGATCGTGAGGCAGATCAACTTTTTGATACCATTTCCCTTCATCTTCTCTCATGAAAATGATTATTTTTCGATCAGCTGAATTAGAAAAAAAGATTCTCAATTCTCTATTTTTACCCTGCCTCTTCTCTTGAATCTCGACTTTTTGATAAATCTCCCCCCCGATTTTCCGTCTGCTTGCTAAATAGTCAGCCCGCAGAATAACCGGGCTGACTAAATTTTGCACTTTCCGACATACCTCCAAAGGAAGGGGGGATTTTTTTTGATTTACTTGATAAAGCGTCCCATTTGGGAGATCAATCACTGATTGGTTGTTCGACCATAATGTACCTGTAGGGTCTGGTTGAAAATGGGAATGCTCAATGTTGGGGGCTTTCAGCTCTACGATTTTTGTTAAACCCTCACGATTTTTTTCCAAGTAAGCGGATAAACGAGGCATCAACAGATCAATTTTATCGCGAATCGTTACCCAATCATCTTCCTCTTCGCCCTTTCTCGGAATGGAGCTTAGGCAAAAATAACGCCTAAAAAAGCCAAGCATCTCATCATCACTCAATTCGACCTTACTGTTTGACGCCACTGCTAAAAGCCAACGATGAGCTTCTTCTCTATAGGCAACAGACAATGTATTATTCTTTTCAAATTGCTTTTCCTGCTCCAATAACCTCTTGTCCAACTCCTTTATCGATTGAGAATAGAGTTGCTCAATCTCTTCATTGGACTGCGGCAAATTTGCAACAACCTTGGATAAAAATTGAGCGGCAAAACCAAGAGAAATTTTTTGATCGAGGATTTTATGATAAAAAATCTTTAGGTGAGATGATAAATCTGAAACAAAAGAGGGATCATGAAGAAGTTTCTGATGAAGATACCCATACCGAAACCAGTTCAACTCAAATAAGCGTTGAAAATCGCTATCTTCTAAAAGCGAGGGATTTTCAGCAAAAAAGTATAATGTATTGCGGACTCGATCTTCAGGAGCAGTTTGCAATAGTTGTAATTTTTTGCACGCATCAGGTGATAATGGGCCAAACAAATTCGATATTTTTTCCTCTTGAATGGAGGCAGGGGTATCATACTGTCCTTGATAACGAAACTCTCGGTAGTTAGCGTTAGAGCCCTTTTCCGATGCGCCTGCGTGGTGGACCCCCACTACCCCCTCGATTAATCGTTTTCTAATTGCATCCCTTTTAATCAATTTTCTTTGGTTGCGATAGGAGCTTACGCATCCGCTAATTTCGTCTTGGTATATGTTGTTGAGATAGACTCCATTTAGTGGAGAGTAAAAGCGGATTCCAAAAGGACTTAACAGTAAAAATTCTTTGCTCTCTCTCTTCACGAATGCGATGTTGCCAAAACAGTTTTTCATTTTATTGCGTACGCACGCCTGATCCTCTAAATATTTGTCTCGAGTTGGTGGATTTTTATAATATCCCGGGCTAAATGGACTGAAACTCATCGAGTCGCTCAAACAATAGCTTGGCATAATCGCGAGGGTGAGCAGGCGAAATGCGTTTTGAGTCAGTTTAAAGCCGGAAGAAGGGTCTGTGATAAAACCCTCATCAATAATAAACTCACCTTGCCTTTCCGACGGGTCTAGATTTAGATCTAGTAACCTCTGGCTGATTTCGACGATTTCAGGCCCGGAGCTCCCAAGATCAAGATAGGGATCCTTTAATCCAATAACTAACCATTCAAAATTAAAGTGTGAGTTCTTAAATTTTGCACCAGGATCACGCTTCAATAATTGCTGCATGATATCAAAATTTCGAAGTAGATAAAGAATCCGCGTATGAGGTAGGCAGGGGCGGTCCAATGCAAAATGTATAGAAACCATGCGCGAAGAGAGAGTGTCAAAGCGCTCTAACCAAGCAAGAATCTCCTTTTCCGGAAGCTTTTGAATAAAATCTGCTCGCAGCTTTTTGTCTGCGAATTTCCTCATGAGGCTGCAAATAGCGCGATCGGCTGAGAGGAAGTCTTCATGAATAATTAAATCCTCGATATAAGCAACCCACTCATCTGCAACCTTTCCTGCATCTTCGGCCAGAGGGGAATGTAAAACGAGTTTTTTAGATTCGACTTGCGACTGTTTCTTGTCCGGAATGATAGATATGCGACTTAAATCGTATAGATCATCGGAAGGAAAAGATAGGTCCCATTCTTGAGAAACTGCTGTATCTCTTATTTTAGGAATTTGAAAGGTTTTTAAATTAGATTCGCAGTCTTTGATTTTAATTCTAATCTTCTCGATTTCTTCTGAAATATCAGTAAGTTTATCGTCTCTAATTTTATTTATTTTGGTTGCTAAATGATTCATAACCTCTCGTACTTTGTGACGAAGAGATTGATCTTCGAGCCAGTTTGGGTAAGCTCTTTGAAACGATTCTAATAAGAAAAACCGAAATCTTATTTTTATTTCAGGACTCTCATTCTGACATTCCGGTCGAAATTCAGGATGTTCCTCCATGAATCTCTTCCAATATTTCTCCTTGCTTCCACTTTCGTTGCTAGACTGAATCTCTTCGACAGTTTTCGTTTCTCTGTAGAGAACGTGAGCAATTTCCGGAGGATATTCGAAGGTATAGGTTTCGGTCACCTTTTCCGCGCTTGTATCCTTTTTAGTCACCGGTAGTGTAGGCTGATTAGAGATAAATGTTTCAAAAGGATTGCATCCGACGTTTGGGTTATTCGTTACTTGAATTGTTTCAATAAAGTAGTTGTTCTCTCTTTTTAGTAGGAAAGATTGAAATTTTTCATTGAACTGAACTTTAAAATTATTCAAAAATTCTAAAAATTTAGCATTTTCCTCTTTCAAATTAACTTCTAATGAATAAAAAGAAACATCCCTATAATGATTATCGTTTTTAGATATTTTCCAGATTTTAAGCTCTTCAAGATATTGGAAAAATTGTTCTGGTTGTCTATTGAATATTTCAATTCTAAATTCATCTTTTGTATTATTTTCATCCAAATCAGTCGGAAGAGGCAGTTGGTCGATTAGACGAAAAAGCAAGAAAATAGAGTTTGAAGAGTTTAACACCTCTTTAACGGATGTTTTATATGATTGAGCATCCATATTGGCCACGTATGCTCTAAGTTTCTCTGAGAATGGACATTCCCTACTTAGACAATTTTTTAATTCTTTAATAAACCGAGATTTATCATATGGACGTTGGCGAAAGGTTTTTATAGTAAAAAAACTGATTGCGATTGTAGAAACGGTGCCCACTCCTCCTCCACCCATCATGCAATATGTCCAAACTTGGGTTAAATCACCAAGTACAATGCCTTTAAGGCTCATTGCTCCTACAACAAGGCAGCTGATTGCAATTAGCGCTACTGCGGTAATCCCTAAAAAAGCAGAAATTTTTTTTGAGGGAAGTTTTTGAAATCTGTCACTTAAGGTTCGAGGCGGATCGGAAGGTATAGACATTTAAATTATCTAGTTGTTTAAAAATTATTATTAGTTAAAAAATTGTATAGTCAAATAGATTGAAAATTTTACATATTGAAAACATAATCTATCGCCTCTCCTAGAGTTTTAAAGTGATTGATCACAGATCTGACTTTCTTTTTGAACCATGCCCAAAACTTTTCGATCGGATTGAGATCAGGACTG
>JAFIGI010000029.1 GCA_020831465.1 Chlamydiales bacterium | reverse complement strand
TGCTTTGAATCATATGAACAAATTCTTGATTCTTGTTGCGAAGCGTGGAATTCGTTTACCGCAAGATCGGGAGCAGTACGCCAGTTATGCACAAGGGATTGGGCTAAAAATTAAAATTTATTTTTCCGAAATGGTATAATCATTTTTTTACAATTGCTTTAAACCAATATTTTCCTCATAATATTTATTTAAAGTTTCTGTTAATAGGAGTTTTAATATGAAATCAAATATTCTTTTAGCAATCGGGATTTCCCTAGTTGTCGCGCTCGGAGCGCTTACGGCTTTTGAAAGTCAACATCCGGCAAAAAGCGCCACTCAAAAAGAATTTGCAGCTAAAAGCACAGAAAGTTAATGCTTTCGCTTCTCGGAGTGGTCCTTGAGATAGCGCTCATAGGCGCGGAAGGCGGTATCGATCGTGCTGGCACGCACATTGGAGAGCTCAATGACGCGGCCGTCGGTTAATACGAGCGCAAGCTTCTCGTTGAGAAGACGCAAAGTCTTGACGTCCTCCCAAGGAATAGATTCGGAGCCGCTGATTTCGATTCGATCATTGGTTATCTTCATAACCCTAATTATATAATTAATTTTTATAAATTAATAAACCTTAATTATTCCTTCTTGTTTTAAAGAGACAAAACCGGAATTACTTACAATGATATGGTCATTGATGGGAATCCCGAGAACCTTACTTGCCTGCACCAAAGTTCGGGTCAGAATGATATCCTGCTGAGAGGGCGAGGGATCGCCGCTAGGGTGGTTGTGGGCCAAAATTAGGCCGGCAGCGCTATGCCGGATCGCCGGGGAGAAGACCTCTCTGGGGTGGACGAGGGTTTGGGTGAGCGTACCGACCGAAATCTCCTCCCATCTGAGGGCATTTCCTCTAACGTCTTGAAGGATCGCTCCGAAAATCTCCTTTTTCTGATGGGCAATCCGGTCACGGATCCAAAAGTAAGCCTGCTCGGGGGTGGAAAGGGGGTATTTGGGAGAGACTCCCTCGCGGGCAAGGCGTTGACCCAATCCGAGAGCCGCCTTGAGCTGAATGGCCTTCGCTTTGCCCAATCCCCTGATCGTACAGAGATCGTTCAATCCCGCCTCGGTTAAAGCAGTCAAGGAGCCGAATGTGCCCAAAAGCTCCTGAGCAAGGGCTAAAACGGACTGTCCCTTGGTCCCGCTTCCGAGGATGACGGCGATCAGCTCGGTATTTGAAAGGGTCAGTTCTCCGTAGGCTTCGAGGCGCTCCCTGGGGCGTTCTTCAAGGGGAAGCTGTTTGATTCTCATCTAAATATTCGTCGAAACGGTGTAATAGAATGATGGGCACTTCGGCACGTAAAAGGATGTCGTTCTCTTCATATTCTTCGTACAAAATATTCCCCTCGCGTCTTAGAGTGGCGACAAGAGCGTATTCGCTTTGCGGGATCTTCAATTTCACGATTTTGCGCTTCTCTTGCAGTTCCCGCATCATCATTTGAGCAAGCTCGTCAAATCCTATTGCATGCGTAGCCGAGATCGTGACGGTTTTCGGAAAACGGATCCGGAGGCGGTCGATCATTTGCCGGTCTTTGCAGAGATCGACTTTGTTTAAGACGGTGATAATCGACTCTTCTTGCGCGTCCAACTCCTTAAGCAGGGCGCGCGTTGTTTCGGCGTGCTCTTCGGCAAGGGGGTGGGATGCGTCGATGAGATGCAAAAGGACATCGTCATGCAATGCTGCCTCCAAGGTACTTCGAAAAGCGGCGACGAGAGTGTGGGGCAGCTTGCGGATAAAGCCCACCGTATCGGTGAGCAGCACTTCCTGGTTGTTTGGAAGGGTAAATTTACGGGTCGTCGGGTCGAGGGTGGCGAAGAGTTTGTCTTCCACAAGTACGTCGGCTTGGGTGAGAGCGTTTAGCAAAGTCGATTTGCCCGCGTTGGTGTAGCCGACAATCGCAAAGGCCGGAATGCCCGAGCGCCGCCTGGCAGCGCTTTGGGTTTCGCGGTAGCGCTTCACTTCTTTCAATTCTTGAGAGAGGCGTTCCAGACGCCTTTTAAGAAGCCGGCGGTCAATCTCAATCTGCTTCTCCCCTTCTCCTTTAAGATAGCCGCCTCGCGCCCGTTGACGGGAGAAGTGGCTCCAGAGCCTTTTCAGGCGAGGAAATTCATATTTAGTACGCGCGAGTTCGATCTGAAGACGCGCCTCTTTCGTTTGAGCGCGCTGGGCAAATATTTCCAAGATCAGCTCGGTTCGGTCCATAACGGCGACTTTCAACGCCTTTTCGAGGTTGCGCTGCTGAGCGGGTGAGATCTCCTCATCGAAAATCACGAGGTTCGCCTTTTTTTCCTGAAGCAGATGCGCGATCTCTTCTAGCTTACCGGAAGGCAAGAAAGTCGAGGCTTCGATCTTTCGGATCGGGCAGGGAATTTTTTCAAGAGTCGGCACTCCGAAAGTCTCCGCGAGGTTTTCTAGTTCATCTAAATGTTCCTCACAAATTTTCAGATTGCCGGCTCCTTTGTAAGCTCCTATCAAAAAAGCCCAAGACTCTTCGTCCTCTTTTAGATCAATTCCTGTGTCGCCGGAAAATTCTTCTTCTTCTTCAATATTCATAATTAAAAGCCAATCTCAAGCCATCGTGTGCCAAAGCGCAGCCGGAAGGCAGCTGCTCATTCGTTTTTAAATGTTCTAATTCATGTCCGATATGGGTGAAATAGGTCTGCTTTGCTCCTACTTTGCGAGAAAAGGCAACTGCTTCTTCAATGTTAAAGTGCATTAATGAAGGCTCGTGGCGAAGAGCGCTAAGAACAAGTATTTCGACTCCTGTGAGCTCTTCGAATAGCGTTTCCGGATAGTTGCGTATATCGGAAACATAGGCAAAGGAGCCGAAACGGTATCCATTGACTTGCATCCCCCCCTGTTCATAGGTCATATAGCGAAGAGGAATCCCGCAAAAGAGCGCCTCCCCACGCTCGTTGTCCAATACATGAAAATCGAGTTGTGCAGCCAGGCTCATCCCCCAACTCTTTTCCCGAAAGAGATAGTCGTAACGCCGTTTTAAGTCTTGCAAGGTGGACTCGGAAGCAAGCACGGAAAGGGGCTCTCGAGACATGAGATAATAAGCCCTTAGCTCATCGAGTCCTGCAACATGATCGAAATGGGAATGGGTCAAGAGGACTCCATCGAGCCGGTTGATGTCGAATTTAAGCGCCTGCTCGCGAAAGTCAGGCCCTGAGTCGATCAAAAGAATTTTATCGCCCGCTCTTAAGAGCCCTGATGGACGCAAACGTTTATTAAGGGGGTCTTCCGACCTGCACACCGGACACTCGCATCCAATCATCGGTACGCCCGCCGATCCGCCTGTTCCTAAAAAAATAAATTCCATTTCGATCACGAGGGGGCAAAGAGTTCAATAACTTGGTTATAGGCCCGGGGATAAGTAAAATAGACCCAAGTCCCCGGCGAGTCACGCATCAGCACTCGAAAGAGGTCTGCATCATCCAAAAACTCAACCTGTTGAAAGACAAAGCCCTTTTCCCGAGTTCCTTTATTATCGCGCGCTTGCACGAAGATTGTCAATGTGGAGGGAGCAACGATTTCGAATTGGCTGATCATTTCGTCCGAAATCTGCGGTATACTCCGTTTTTGGGAAACTAGCTTGTAGAACTCTTCGTAGCTCTCTTTGCTGACGGCATAGCGCCCCCAATCCCGTCCGCTTCTTTCAGCGCGTACAAATTCGATATTATTGAATACAAATGGAGACCTTTCCCCTGTTTCGGGATCGTAATCGGTAAAAGAGATCCGTTTTAACGCCTCGGGCGAGATCAAAAGATCTCGTAGCAGATAGGTTCCGGACGACCCAAAATAGTAGACAAGTGCAACCACTGCGATAAAAGCGACAAAGACCGCGCTTGAAAGCATGAGGATCAGATTTTGGACTTCCTTTCTAGGTTTATTCATTGACACGCCTAATTTTTTGAATCATGATAATGAATTTACAAAGTCTTTCAATTAAAAAACTCGCACATAGCGTTAAAAATATGCGTATCGCGATTTTAGGGGCCGGATTCGCCGGCATGTCTGTTGCCTACTTCCTCATCCATTATAAACTCGGTTCGGTCTCGATCGACTTATTTGATCCCGAACCTATCGGAGGCGGTGTTTCGGGTCTTTCTTCGGGCCTTCTCCATACTTATCCCGGTAAAGAGGCTCGCCTCAGTTGGCGTGCGTCCAGCTGTATGCGAGACGCTCATAGACTGCTCACAATTGCAAGCGAAGGAGCTGGTCGATCATTAATCCTCTCAAAAGGAATCCTCCGCCCCGCCCTTACAGAGGGGCAGCGCACAGCATTTAAAAGAGGCGCCGAGAAACATTCAGATACTGAGTGGTGGGACCATAAACGGTGCATTGAAGAAATTCCGGGACTCTATCTCCCTGAAGATAGCGGTGGACTCTACATCAAAGAGGGGCTAACAATTGACGTGCCGGCCTATTTGAAGGGGTTGTGGCAGGTTCTAGCAAAATTCGGCGTACAATACCGGCAAAGCGGGATTATCAAACCAAATGACTTGGCACGATATGATCTCGTTCTGATCGCGATCGGACCCGCAGTTAAGAATTTCTCTCTCCTAAAGGATCTCCCGATCAACCCGGTTAAGGGACAAGTTCTTGAATTGGAGTGGCCGGATGGAATTGTTCCCCCAAGGATAAGCCTGAATTCCTCGAAATATCTTGTGATGAGCAACGATCTCAAAAGTTGTACGGTAGGAGCCACTTTTGAGCGCCAGTTCGATTCTATGCAACCCGATCAGAAAAAAGCTGTTGCTGAGATTCTCCCTAATATCACCTCATTTTTCCCCGCCCTTGAAAAGGCGAAGATCCTTCGGTGCCGCTCCGGCTTCCGGGCGGCGACTCCTAATCACCTTCCCCTCGCGGGACAGCCCTCGGAACGTCTCTTTTTCTTAACCGGTTTGGGTTCGAAAGGACTTCTTTACCATGCATGGGTAGGAAAACGCGTGGCCAGAGCCATGATCACAAAAAAAATCGCCCACATTCCCCGCGATATCCGCTACGAATCTTCTCCTCCAAGTGCCAAATAGGATTCATAAGCAAAATTGAAGAAGAAAGCCGCCCCAGGAGTCACGATGGCTGCCAGCGGCAGCAAAACGAAGATTCCCTGAAGAAGAATCTCGATCCGGCCATCTCCATACGAGTAGAAGTGGAGGGTCATCTGGGCGGCGTTCTTTACAAATAACCAGAGGATCCAGACGGGAAGATAAGCGACGCCGAGCAAAAGGAGATTAAGAAAAAAATCGCTCCGCAGACGCATTAAGAGACCAACGCGGTCGAGCTTTTCTCTCTTAGCCAAAGAGGGTGTGATAAAAAAGAAAGCCGCGAGAGCTACCAAAAAAAGAAGCAAAATGCCGAAGCTGAGCAGAAAAGGGGCAGAGGCAAGAAAGACACCGAAAAAAGGTCCAATATAAGGAATCGCTTTGAGAAGAATGAAGACTCCGATCAAAACCCAAAAAATTAAGAAGGCGGCGAGAAGAGGAAGGGCAAGATAGGTCGCTTTAATCAGCAAGTCCCATGAGTGACGGGCGACTTTGGAAAGAGAGGGGTTTTCCCCCTCCAATTCTTTTTCGTAGAGACGGATCGAAAAGATTCCTCCGGCCATGATGAGCCCGATGGCGATAAAAAGGGGGATGAAGCGGAAAGGGAGTTTTAGCCAGGGCGAAGCGTAGACTGCAACTCCTTGGAAAAACAGGATGATAAGACCGGAAAAAAAAAGGATGGCAAAGAGGCAAATAGATTTCTTTAATCCAAATGAATGGGAAATGGAGCGGTTGAACATCTGTGCAATCTCTTTCAACGTCATCTTATTGCCTGTTTTTAAATAGGTATTTCGGTCGGATAATCGGTGTGCCTTTCCCCCCGCGGGCCTCGCACCTCTCATAGACGATCTGGATGGAAATTCCGACCGCACGCGAGAGGCCGAACAACACGGTATAGTAATCGGGATAAGGAAAGCCCGCAGCCGTGAGCAAAGAGCCGGAAATCGCGTCAACATTCGGATAAGGGCAGGCGACTTTAGGATTTTCCTGCAGAACCTTTGTCCCTGCACGGCGGATCAAAAAAGCAATTTTCACAAGGGGATTCTCTCCGAAAAGCTTTTCAGCGAGACGGTATTGGACTGTTGCCCTGGGATCCTCGACTCGCAGTACGGCGTGGCCGAAACCGTATATCAGTTCTTTGCGTTCAAGCCTCCCGCGTATTGCCTGCTCTACCTCCTCTTCTGTTGCCTCTTCGCCCACCTCACTAAGGATATCTTTAACAAAATGGAGGCACTCCTGGTTTGCCCGTCCGTGGCGAGGACCTGCAAGGGCATTCATCGCGGCTGCAATCGAACCGTACATATCCTCCAACCCCGAAGCTACTGCCTTGCCGACAAAAGCGGAAAGATTTCCTCCTCCATGGTCGTAGTGAAGAATGTTGAAAATCTTGAAGACACGTGTCAAGGTAGCGCTTTTTTCCGGCGCGAGAACCATCTCGGCAAAATTCTCCATATATCCTAATTCAGGCCTGGAAGGAGGGGTCTTTCCCCACCCGGCATGGTGGTTGATCACGGCTGCCGTCAACTCGGGAAGCTTGGCGATGAGATTGAGACAATCTTCACGGTAATCACCTGTCAACACATGCATCCCGAGAATCAAAATTGCTGCTGAAAAGAGGGCCATCGGATGCCCTGCCCGCGGAAGAAGAGCGACGGCATCAAGCGTTTTTTCTGGGCAGCTAGACCTTTTGTGCAGATCCTTCTTGAACGCCGCCAATTCCCCTTCGGAAGGATCCTTTCCGTGCAAAAGGAGGTAAATCACTCTTTCAGGCTCCCAATGGGCGACTTCGGCAACAGGATAATCGACATAATAAAGACCATTTTGAGGATGAACAGTTGAAGTTACGCAATAGCCGACCGGAATTCCCCTTAATCCTGTCTCCAAGTCTTCCTTTCCGATCTCAAAAAGCAGATCTTCTTTCATAGCATTTCCTTTTCCACGCATTCCCTTTCGGAAATCAATTCTTTTTGAGTGATGGCAATCTTCTCTTTTAGGAAAAAATCCAGAGGGATGTCCGGAACGATTTCATAGTTACCATCCCCCTTTGAGCGGCAGGGAAATCCAAAAATCAAGTTCTCCTCAATTCCGTAAGGATTTCCGTCCGAACAAACCGCTGAAGTGAACCACTCCCCTTCCGGCGTCGGCGTATAGAGCGCGCGCACGGAGCCGACGATTCCGTTTGCGGCTGAGGCTGCCGAAGACTTGCCTCGGGCCGCGATAATTGCCGCACCCCGCTTCTGGACCGTTTCGATGAACTCACCCTGGAACCATTCCGTCTCTTTGATGAGATCTTGTGCCTTCTTTCCGCGTATAGTCGCATTTATGAAATCGGGAACCTGAGTAGCCGAATGATTCCCCCAAATCGTCAGATGTTTGACCTCCTCTACTGAAGCGCCGGCTTTTCTAGCAAGAAGAGCTTGTGCACGGTTTTGATCGAGACGCATCATCGCGTGAAAGTTGCGCCTAGAGATCGAGCCGGCGTGACGCATAGCAATCAGGCAGTTGGTGTTGCAGGGATTTCCGACAATAATCACTTTAACATCCTTTTTAGCCGAATTGTCGAGCGCGCATCCCTGTTCGACAAAGATCTTTCCATTGTCCAGTAAAAGATCGGCTCTCTCCATCCCCGCTCCACGCGGCTTCGCTCCTATGAGCAGCGCAAGGTCGACCCCTTCAAACTGCTCTTCCGGATTCGAGCCGATCCGCACTTCTTTGAGAAGGGGGAAAGCGCAGTCCTCCAACTCCATCGCGACACCCTCCATCATCCTCTCTGTTCCCGGTAAATCGCACAAATGCAGGGAGAGAGGCTCCGGGTTGGGAAAAAGATCGCCGTGGGCGATGCGGAATAACAAGCTATATACGATTTGGCCTGACGCTCCCGTTACGGCTATACGCTTCATAAAAAACCCTCATTTTTTCTCAAAATCTAGAACAAAAAAAATTTAAGCTCAAGGAATTGGGGCCGCGATACATAAACCACTAATAATCATATTGTTAAAAAATAATTCTGATTTAATACAAAAAAATAATAAAATATAGGAAGTTACTTATTTTTAATTATGCCGGAAATATTAAAAGAAATATCTCAGATATCTATTTATTTGAAAGATGAGAAAGAGCGAATCAATGAAATCGCCCTCTTTCAACCCCTGGCGCAAAAAACGAGTTTCGACGAATCAAGCAAACCGATCCATCAGCGCAAATGGAGCTATACCCATAAGCTCCCTTTCATGCGCAGGCTCTCTCTAAAAGTCCAATCTTTTTTATTTAAAAAAATTCGCTTTCTAATCCCTACCGAACGATTGACGTGCGAGGCAAAATTCAAAACAGTGCTGGCAATCCTTCTGGCACAAGAGCCCTTACGCGAATTTTTCTTTTCCAATGATAAGCGTCGGGAAAATTTTTTTAGAGCGGCTCAAGAGGCTGCTTTAGCCATCGGCTACTCCGATTTCTCCCTACCGACGGGAACAAACCCTATTAAGATCAGTCAGAATCTGACCTTGATCACAGGAAAAAAAGAGAGCTTGATCGACGATCTTCCTGAACTAAATCTGCAAATGGCAGCTCTTGGATATCAGGAGAGCAACGAGATCTTGTTTCGGATTTTGAACCAAGTGGAACGTCCTCCAATTACATCGATCCTCGAAGTAATGCGCGGCAGCGAGATTGAAAAAATTTCGCTCACTACGAGATACGCTAAATACAAAATCCACGGGATCGATCCGCAAACGGGTAAAATCCGTTACCGCTATAGGGAAGATGAAGCGACTTCAAGCATTCGGACGCGCGCAAACTCTCTTCCTGGAGTGAAAGGAGTCATGAACCAACGTCGCGTGCTCGATTCAGAAACGGGAGAGTGGATTGGAAGTTACTCCGGCTCCTTAAGCATGGAGAATAATATTCTTGAGCAAACGCTTTTCATCTTGAATATCAAAGAGCAGGAGGTCTACTTATTGGATTCCGCCCCGCAAGCAGAGGAAACTACCATCTTGCTGACCTCCCTCTTTTCTTGGCACGAGATGAGTTTTATCCTCGATCAACATAAAGCGGTCCGCAATTTAAACAAAAAAGTGCTCCAAATCGGAGGCAATCGATACATCCGCCTCAATCTTCTTCATATGAACATCTCTTTCAACGCATTTAACAAATTCCCCATCCCCTCTGAGATGGGAGCGATGATCCGCGACGTCAATGATCAAGGGCAGATTGCACTCTTCAGCGAGTTGTGGAAAAAGGTTGGCCTCTTCTCCCCCAAGCTTGCCGCTTTGAAAGAGCAGCTCGATGTAATCGCCTACGAACAAGAATTTCTGAAGCATCAGGAGCGGCTCCTCAAAACGATCGATTCTTTCCGGGAGATCAAGCAAGAACTAGCCGTCCAATTGGAAAAAGCTCCAAAAGAAGAACATACCCGCGCAGGCCTAGCGCTTCTAATAGGGAAGAAATCCAATGGAAAAGCGTTGCGAGGAATTGACATGCTCCTCTACCTCAATATTTTGGTCAACTATTTAGGCTACCGGCATAACAAGAACTGCCAAAACTCGACCGATCGATCGGCAGGGGCCAACGCAGCAGATAAAGCCCAACACGCCTATAAGAAAATCAGGGGAAGCACTTTTTTACCGGAAATTGCCGATGAGGAAGAACTCTCTCTATTTAAAGTTCTCTATAGTATGTATTTAGTATGGGAAGAGCCGGAGTTGAACGCCGCTTTGAGCACGGGTTTCGTCGGAGAAAAATTCTACCAGAACTTCTTCCAAAGAAATCCGGAAACGACCTACTACCTGATTAACTGGCTAAAAGAACATCCCGAGATGTATATAGGCCTTTCAGATCAAAGAAATTAGAATAAATTAAAGCGGATTGGGCAGTCGACTAAGAAGGTAGTGAAGCCAAATAGGAGATTTTTTCTTCTCTGGCTCTTCAGCCGGCTTTCCAAATCAAAGTAACTTACAACAGACTTATACACTGTAGTCAACATGATCAGTTCACGCCTCCCCAATACTTGTTAAAAATACCCTTGGCTATCTTTCCTATCTCAATAAAAGCGCACGCCCTCCAAAAAGGGTCTTCAATCTCTTCTATAGTCTTTTTCGCTCCACTTAGTTGATAGGGAGCTTGGCGCTTAGCTAACTCAAGCAAGGCACGCGCTCTCCAAGAGGGGCCTTCAATCTCTTCTATAGTCTTTTTCGCTTCGACAAAATCATATGAAGCTTGCAGCTTCGCTATTTCAACTAAAGCTTGTGCTTGTAAGTCAGAATCTTGAATCTTTAGTGCCGTCTTTTTTGCTTCGATAGGGTCAAATGAAGCTTGCAGCTTCGCCAACTCAAACAACTCTTTCTTTTTCGGTATGGGTTTATTCAGAAGCTCTTCTACATCTCTCTTCCTTTTGGCAAGATCATCTAAGGATTGGCCTTTTGCTTTAACTAAACCTTGAGGATTAGGAAAAGACCTTTCAATTTCATTCGAAATTGGCCTAGTTAGAGAGGGATTGTCTACAGTTTCCCATTCAGCTATTTCAGAAAAAATTTTTGCTTTTAATTCCCTATTCGTAACAAGCCTCGCGTTTTTTTTTGCATACACAAGACATTCGCCATAAGTAATTTTAGCATGCAAAATTGAATTATCTACCAGATCTCTCCATTTTGTGGATACCTCTCTCATTTTTGCTATTCTTTTGGGAGTTAAATCAGCTAAAATTTCTATTGCGATCTCTCGTGGCAATCTACCTGTACAAGGAAAACTATTCGTTGGAAACATCAAAACCTCTTAATTAATTTATAAAAAATTATACAAAAATAATATTAATTTTAAATTAAGAGCTGAATTATAGGCTTATAGCAGAATCTAACGAGGGTAGCCCTAAACATGTAGTGATTTCAAATTCTTATTGTAATCGCAGATGAACATTTTTATTACACCTATATGATTCTCTATTTTCTTTGAAAAAGATAATGCTTTTCTGACTAGTCTCGAGCATCGCTGTCTGATCGTGCAATTAAATCTTTCAATGTAACTTGTCTTCCCAGATTCTTTGCCGACGGCGCTATGCTGTTTCCATGGAATAACT
>JAFIGI010000027.1 GCA_020831465.1 Chlamydiales bacterium | reverse complement strand
CAGTCCTGATCTCAATCCAATCGAAAAGTTTTGGGCATGGTTCAAAAAGAAAGTCAGATCTGTGATCAATCACTTTAAAACTCTAGGAGAGGCGATAGATTATGTTTTCAATATGTAAAATTTTCAATCTATTTGACTATAGTCGAGGTTTTAAATTTTCTCTCTAAAATGCGTTTTTAAGAGGCTCTAAAAATTTAAATTTAACGAGGAGAGGTCGGTTTGCCGCTTAGAGCGTTGAAATAGACTGTGCGGGTCGAGCCGTCAGGGTTCTCGATGGCAACGCTATAAACGGGGAGAAAGACTTCTTCTGTTTTGCGAATCGCGAAATCGCCTCCAAATACAATTTCAGCTAATTTCATGATTTGCGAGGGGGAATAGCGCCTGGGAACTTTGGCTGAAGGCCTCGCCGGCTGCGATACAAGGGCCTGATCGAGATGGGTAGAGGGCTGAATCTCAAGGCGGGGGTCGGCAAAATGCAGGCGGAATTGATTTCCGCTGATTACGATTAGTTTTTTTTGGCGGCAACTGTCGATCCAATCATCGAGAATATCATGGTCAACCTTAAAACATTGATAGAGCTTTTCGCGGTCGATCATCCCGCCATTTTCGACGAGCGCCTTGATAATCTTAAAATCGTTCTTATCGGCCTTGGTAAGAAGGCAATCCTCAAATCCGTGAGTCTTCTCCCAAGTCGCGGTGTTGATGACCATCTCTCCATCCGTCAATCCCCATAAGAGCGTCCCTTCGCATGTAGTCGAGCGATCTTTGGTGTATTTCACATCCATCAATAAATAGGGATAGTAGAGCAGCTGGGGTTCGAGGTAGCTGTACTGATTGTTTTTTAGAAAATGGTCTTTGTGGATTCGCATGAGCTCTTCAGCAGCGTAACGGATCTCGAGCGTGCGGTACTCGGTTTTGCTGAGTGTGTGATGGGCCGCTTCTCTCAATTGAGGGATATTATCCCAGGCATACCATCCCCCCAAGCCGAAGCTTGCTAGTGTCATGAGTGAAAAAATCAAACGCATGCACTCCTCATCGTCTCTTTAAGCCCCTCATAGAGAGAAAAGCGTCTTTTAAACCCAAGGGTTCTTTGCGCTTTCGAAGGATCGCCAATCGAAACACGTATCTCTCCTTTTCGCGGGGGAGCATGCTCTTTTATGAGGGATTTACCTGCAATCTCTCCCATCAAATCGGCGAGATTATTGATCGTGGTTCCCTCTCCCGTGCAAAGATTGTAAACACCTGCTCCCTCAAAAGGGGAAGAGATCGCCTCTGCCATCGTTCTTACCACATCTTCAACATAGATGAAGTCACGCAGCTGCTCCCCATCTCCATATAGCGTAAGCGGAGCGTTTTTTGAAATGCGTTTGGCAAAGATAGAGATCACACCCGAATAAGGAGAATAAGGATCTTGGCCGGGGCCGAAGACGTTGAAGAAGCGCAGAGAGAGGCTCGGGATGCGATAGACGTTCCATAAAACCCCCGCATGCCTCTCCCCAGCAAGTTTATCGATTCCATAGGGGGAGAGGGGGGCGACTTGAGACTCTTCACAAGCGGGAAGGTCAAGAGAGTCGCCATAGACCGCCGATGATGAGGCATAGATAAGGGGGATTTTTTTTGGCAGTTCCGCGAGCGTTTCATAAAGAAGAACGGTTCCGCCGCTGTTTACCTCGTGAACAGCATGCCAGTGATCAAGGGATTTTTGCACAGATGGAACTGCCGCCAAATGGAAAACGCCGTCAATATCTTTCAGGGCGTGTTTAAGTAGAGCTTTATCGGTGATCGAGCCGATCAAAAGGTCAGCGGCTTCGGGCGCCTTCTCTTTTTTCCCGGTCGAAAGGTTGTCAAGAATTGTGACTCCGCACCCTTGTTTTAGTAAAAAATTGGCGAGGTGCGATCCGATAAATCCGCAACCACCTGTAACTAAATATTTTCCCACAATAATTTTCGTTTCGTCTCTTATTTGACAGGAAGTAGCTCACCTCAGTATGATTCAGGTCGTTATTTTTTTAGAGAGAAATTTTGTGAAACGCTCAGCACTGCTCATCTGTATTGTTCTGCTTCCTTTTTCTGTAAGCGCAGGCTTTGCCCAAGTTAATGGGAAATGGTCCGAGGAAAAGTATATCCCGACCCTCTCTGTGCAAGAGCATTATGATCGGGGTTACCAGGCTTTATATGCGAATGATTGGGATGAAGCTCTTCTCAATTTTAAGATCGTAATGACACATTTTCCCGACTCACCTTTTTATTCCGATTCGATTTTTTACTCGGGAATTTGCCATTACTTTAAAGCAGACTTCGATTTTGCGAACCGCCAGTTCGACCTTTATCTGACCCAAAGCGGAAAGTTAAAACATTTTGAGAAAGTTTTTGATTTTAAGTACCATATCGCCGATTACTACCAAATGGGGATGAAAAAGCATCTCTTTGGCATCTCAAAACTTCCAAAATGGGCTCCCGCTAAATCGGATTCCGTGGAGCTTTTAGATGAGATCGTCGCTGCCCTTCCCGGAAAAGAAATTGCAGCCAAGGCACTCTATAAGAAAGCCGAAATTTTGCTCAAAAGGAGGCAATACAGAGAGAGTATCGATTGCTTGCAGACTTTGGGACGCCGCTTTCCGAAACACTCTCTTTCTGCCGACAGCTATGTGAAGATCTCCGAGGTTTATTACGCCCAAGCGCTGTGCGAATCGCAAAACCCTGACCTCATTTCTCTGGCGAAGGTCAATATTGCGAAATTCGGAAGGAGCTTTCCCGGAGATGAGCGGATCCGATTGGCTGAAGAGAACTTGACGGCCATGGAGGAAGTTTATGCCCGTAGCCTTTATGAGACGGGGCGCTTTTACGAGAGAAAGAAAAAGCCACATGCCTCAGCCATCTATTATCAAGACGCGATTCAGAAATATCCCGGGACTGTCGCGGCTCGTAAGAGCCAAGAACGTTTGGATAAAACGCTTGCGCAAAGATAAAATCCTTTTCGCTCTTTCTCTCTCTTTGATGCTCCCTTCCTGCGGATACCGGGTTGGACGTGGAGAGTTGATTGAACGGTATTCTTCCGTCTGCATTCCTTATGTCGAAGGGGATGATGAGGGGCTTTTGACAACTGCATTGATTCGAGCGACGACAAAAAGCGGAACTCTAGCCTATCGCTCTTACGGCTCAGATCTTATGTTGAAAGTCTGCCTCCTCCCTCCCCTCGATACAAATATCGGGTTTTCCTATGCGCCTGACGACACAGAAGATGACAATTTTTCCGACATCGTCGTCTCAAATGAAGCGCGTTTAACTATGATGGCGACCTTCACTTTGGTTGATCGCCGCACCGGAATATGTATCTTAGGGCCTTGCGAGATAACCTCTTCTCTTACTTATGATTTCGAACCCGATTTGTCAAATGTCAACTTTCACGCCTTTTCTCTAGGGCAGCTGGAGATGCATGCTCTTGCCCTCGATGCCGCGACACCATCCCTCTATCGTATTTTAGCTGAGAAGATCGTCGATCACGTTAATCATTGTTGGTAGATTTTTTAGGAATGATTTACTATCTCTTTTATGGAGTTTAACGCTTCTTTAGACTCTCTTTCCGGGATGATGCAACACATTCGCGAGCAGGCAGAAGCGCAAGGGATTCCAACTTCCCTGATTCATAAAATCGAACTCGCTTGCGAAGAGGCGATCGTAAATATTATCTCTTATGCCTATGTAAAGAATCCGGGTAAAATCGAAATTGCTTGCAAAAAAGGTGGAAGACGGTTCGAAGTGATTCTAACCGATTACGGTACCCCCTTCAATCCGATAGACGTCGAAATTCATCCAGAACTGGACCTGCCTGTCCAAGAGAGGAAGGTGGGGGGGATGGGAATTTTTCTTATCCGAAAGACGATCGATGAGGTCTCCTATAGGCGTAATGGGGAGAACAATATCTTATCACTAGTCTTCAATCTTCCTTGAAGCGGCAAATCTCCTCTTCGTTTTCTTCGATTTGTTCAAGAAACTTCTCTAAAATCCTCAGAACGAGGTTAGAATGGTTATAGACTCCCGACGTCGTAAAAACCATTTCGAGGCGGGGTTTCTGCTGTTCATTTAAAGCAATGAGTGTGAAGGTGGTCGGTCTCTCATGAAGCATCCTGGGAACGATCCAAATGGAAAATTTCTCATTAAACAGGGTGAGTTTGTCTGCAGATTCGACGACAAAAAAATTGTGTGTCAGTGAATCGGATAGCTCTTCAGGCTCTTCATCGTTGCAGACCAAAAGTCCTAGTTCTTGCAACAGCGTGAGATCGACTTCTACAATTCCGTCAGGAACGTGCTGTGGCAGATCACTCATGTAATGATTAAAGGCATTTTCGAGATCGACAGGCTCCATGAACTCCCCCTTAGTTCTATTTTAGATTCTATTCAAGGGGGTCGTCAAGTCCAATTTTTGAAATTTGTTTGGATACCTTTAGTCTGATATCATTCATATATGATGAGGCAGTTTTTATTCCTACTTCTCCTATGCCTACCGCTACATGGTAAGCAGCTTGATGTCAACATCGTCGCAGAAGGCGCGATCCTGATCAACGCAAAAACAGGGGCAATTCTCTTTGAAAAAAATGCCCACAAACCGAGCTTTCCTGCAAGCACAACAAAAATAGGTACAGCGATTTACGTGCTAGATCTATGGGGAGATAAGCTCGGCAGCAAATTAACGGCGACGCGAGAGTGCATCGCTTCGATTAGCCCCCAGGCGAAACGGCAGTCCAACTACCGCAGCCCCTCGCACTGGTTGGAAACCGATGGCACGCACATTGGGATTAAAAACGGAGAAGAGTTTCGCTTGTTCGATCTATTATGCGGAATGTTGATCGGATCGGCAAACGATGCTTCCAATGTGATCGCCCAGGGAGTTGGGGGGACGATCCCCTCATTTATGGAGGGGCTCAACCGTTATTTGAGGGAGATTGGATGTCTGAATACTACGTTCAACAACCCGCACGGCCTCCATCACCCTGATCATCTCACAACCCCTTATGATTTAGCGATAATGGCGAGAAAGGGATTGGAAAATCCCATTTTTAGACAAATTGTCTCGATGAGCCGCTATGACTGTCCACAAACAAATCTGGAGTATGAACGGACGTTCATTCAGACCAACCAATTGCTACGCAGCGGCCCTTTTTCGTATGCCAAGGCGATCGGGGTTAAAACAGGAACAACTCAAGCAGCAGGAAAAAATCTCGTTGCAGCTGCTGAAGAGGATGGAAGGTGTCTGATTGCGGTCCTTCTTGGTTGCCGAGAGGCGCGTAGCGAGCTCTACCGCGATGTGACCAAGTTATTTGATGTCGCTTTCAATGAACCGAAAATGCGCCGCTATCTCTTAAAAAGAGGTGAGACCGATCTAACCACCCGGATAGCGGGTGCGAAACGCCCGCTCAAAACTTTCCTTCCCGATGGACTTTACTACGATTTTTATCCGGCTGAGGAGTCTACGGTCAAAGCGGCGGTCAACTGGGATCTTCCTCCGCTGCCTATTCAGGCGGGCGACCGAGTCGGAGTGGTTCGGGTCACCGACGAGAGAGGGAATCTCGTTCGTGAAGTCGAGCTGCTTGCACATGAAGACCTTAAGGCAACACTTTGGTATCGGTTATCCCATCTCTTTTCAGAGAATGCAGGGAAAAAAGTCCTTTTTTTGGGTGGGGTGGGAAGCGTAGCATTCTTCATGTGGATGTTACGCAAAAAACGCCCTAGACGTCCCCTCTTTTAAACCCGACTATTACCCATAATTTGAGAATTCAAAGAAAAAAAGATTGACGATCACAGAGAAGCATGGAGGCGCCAAGGCGCTGAGTAGAAAAAAATCGCTTCATGTACATAGCACATCCTGGAAGAGAAGATGCTAAATTCAAAACAAGGGAGTGAATCACGTAAGATAGGAAGCTCCTTGTTTTGAATATAGCATCTTCTCTTCCAGGATCTTGAGCTTCGCTCAAGAAGAGGCGATTTCTCTTGCGTCTTAGCGTTTCTGCCTTCTCAGTGTATTCCATCCATGTTTCATAAGAGTAGGCTTATGGGTAATTATTAGTTTTAAAACTTACGGCGAAAAAGCCGTCCATTTCCCCATAACTAGGGAGAGAGACGAAAGGTTCACCCTCCATCTGGAGGTTATAGGTCTCAATAAAATGCGCGACTTGCTTCTCATTTTCGGGACGGAGTAGCGAGCAGGTCGCGTAGACTATATGCCCCCCCGGCTTGACAAAGCTCAAAGCGCGCTCAAAAATCATCCGCTGCTGTCCAACAAGCCGGTTGAGTAGTGCGAATGAGAATTTCCACTTTTGATCGGGATTCCGTCTAAGAGTGCCGGTTCCGGTGCAAGGAGCATCGACAAATACCCAGTCCATTTTTTTCTTCAGCGTTTCCAAATGGGGGTGTTTGGGGTGGAGGAATTGGGCGTTTTGAATCCCCGCCCGTTTGAGGCGTTTTTTGGCCTGGTCGAGAATATAAGGGCGGATATCGTGCAAATAGATTTGCCCTTGATTTTCCATTTGCGGGGCGAAGGCTAGAGTTTTACCACCTGCTCCGGCGCAATAGTCAAGTGCCTGCTCCCCGGGCTTTACCTTCATGATCCGGGCCGCGCACTGACTCGCTTCATCTTGAATTTCGAATAATCCTTCCTTAAATTCGGGAAGGGAGACGAGGGGAGCGCGCTTTCTGAACTGAATGCCCAGCTCCGAGTGTTTGCAGGGGATAACGTCGAATTCTTCCCACCGCTTAAGCAACTCGTCGCGGGTCGATTTCAAAGGGTTGACGCGCACGGCAATCGGAGCTTCAGTGTTGCAGACCTGACAGAGCCGGGCAGCCTTCTCTTCCCCGTAATTTTCGACGAGCAGAGAGAAGAGCTCCCTAGGAAAACTGACCCGAATGTGGAGGGGAATGGTATTAACGTAGAGGTAGTGGTCGGGTTGAAATCCGCGAAAGCAGGCATACCGCTTTTCCCATGAGGGATGGCCGTCGACCAAATGATCGAGCAGCGACTGCCACCGGCACATTCCGTAGACGGCCTCCGCAATTGCTTTTCTATCTTTAGAGCCGAGCTGTTTGTGCGCGCGGAAATATTGGCTCAAGAATAGATCGAGCGGAAGATGCTGGTTCTCGAACCGCCTTAAAAGTTGAAATAAGTGATATTCTTGGAAAGAGAGTTTCATTATTATTCCAAAAATGTTACTTCATCAAGAGGTATTATGCAATCGGAGGAAGATATGAATGAGAAGTTGAGTTACACCTCTCCCCATGGAGGAGTGCCATTTTTAGGACGCCTCTTGATCAGTCTAATTTTTATTTTATCAGGTTTAGGTAAGATCCTTGATTTTCAAGGGGCTGTAGAGCAGCTGAGAGGTTATGAGATTGACCTCGCCTATTTTTTCATTTTGATCGCATTGCTCTTGCAGTTGATTGGCGGTATCCTGCTCCTCTTGGGTTGGTTTACCCGGTTTGCGGTCGTCATCTTGATGATTTTTCTTCTTCCCACCACCTTGATCTTTCACGGATTTTGGAATTATACGGGAGACAAAATGGAACTCGAGCTTGTGATGTTTCTGAAAAACTTAGCAATCTTCGGAGGGCTCTTGGCTTTTTTCTCTTTCGGCCCGGGTAGATGGAGCATCGACGGCTGCCGTGTCTGCAAAAAAGCATGAGAATTTTTTATCTTCTCCTCTCTTTTTCTATCGTTGTTTCGGCCCAGCCTGATTGGAGCCCCCTCTCGTGCCTTCTTGCAGCGAGCTTAGGCTATGCTCTTTTTTGGAGAGGGATGCTCCTCATCAACAGCTTCAAGAGTAGATTTTTCGTTGCAACGCTCTGGTTTGCCACAATCCAATCGGTGCAGGTGAGCTGGTTTGGAGCTGACAGGTATGTCGGAGGATATATCTATCTCTTTCTTCTTCTCCTTTTTGTTGCTCTGGGGATTCAATTCGGGTTGATCTCCCTTTTCGTGCATAGCGATTCCTCTTTGTACAGAATGCTTGGAGTTAGCGGAGGATGGGCTATTTGCGAGTGGGTCCGTCTCTACATTCTTTCGGGGTACTCATGGAATCCTGTGGGAATCGCGCTCTCAGGTACCTTGTACGGGATGCAAATGGCATCCGCTTTCGGGATTTTCGGAATGAGCTTTTGGATTTTTCTGACAAATTTAATCGCATTGCGGCTCTTAAATGCCTTCTCACGCTCCCCCATGGCTGTTTGGTTAGCTGCCGCCACAGCTCCCTATCTCTTCGGATGGGCGCATGTTGCGTTCCACAACCAACAGATGGGGAAAAATCCCGATTATCTATCGGCGCTTCTCGTCCAAACGTCGATCTATCCTGAATATAAGCTCCCCTTCAACGGATCGGAACCATTGCAACCCGATCTGCAGTGGGAGCGGATTTTAAGCCTCCTCTTCTCTTACTCCGATACCCGCCCCGATCTGATCGTCCTCTCTGAGGGAGTTGTCCCTTATGGAGCATCTTTTCCCATTTACCCCGTAGAAACGGTCGAGCGCGCTTTTAACACCTTTTTTGAGAATAGAGAGGCGCTTCCCTCCCTTGCGGAATCCTATGTAGGAAATGCTTATTGGGCACAGGCTCTTGCAAACACCTTTTCGGCAGATGTAGTCATCGGGCTTGAGGATGTAGAGAGAGATGAGTTAGGTGTCAGAAGGGCCTATAATGCCGCTTTTTTGGTTCGGCCCTTTTCCGATAAACTGGAACGTTATGAAAAACGGGTCCTGGTGCCGATGGGAGAGTATATTCCATTCGGCTGGTGCCGCCCATTTCTCGCGAAATACGGGATCGAAGATTCTTTCGTGCCTGGAAGGGAAGCGAAAGTTTTTAATACGGGAAGAGTGCCGATCGGTCTATCGATCTGCTATGAGGAGACTTACGGCCATCTGATGCGCCAGAGCCGTTTGGAGGGGGCTGAAGTGCTTGTCAATCTCACAAACGATGTCTGGTATCCTCGTTCTCGTCTTCCAATGGTCCACTTTTTACATGGCCGACTGCGCGCAGTCGAGTCGGGAGTCCCCCTTTTACGCAGCTGCAATACAGGGATAACCTGCGGGATTGACAGCCTTGGGCGTGTAGTCGGGATGCTCCCTTACGAGTATTCAGGGGCGTCGTGTCCCGCTGAGACGCTTGCGCTCTCCCTGCCTCTATATGGTTATCCTACCTTCTACACACAATTTGGCGATCTTCCGGTTGTCGCTTTTTCGGGGTTCTGTTTCATCTTATTATGCGGCGTCACACTCTATAAAAGAAAGTCATTCTCAATAAATGATTTAGAAGTTTCCCCCTTGCGTAAAAACTAAGGTTTCGTTACAGTCCCTCTTCAATTTTTAGAGTAAAGCGTCTCATGAAATCTCGTCCACAGCGGACACTGAAGAAAGAAGTTTCGTTTTCCGGCGTTGGCATCCATACAGGAAAAGAGGTATCCATCCGATTTTGTCCTGCTGAAGCTGATAACGGCATCGTTTTTCAAAGAGTCGACCTTCCGGGAAAACCGACGATTCCTGCCGCGATCGAATATGTACAGGATACGTCCCGGAGCACGAAAATAGGCGTGGGTTCTGCTTCGGTGCAAACGGTCGAGCATCTCTTGGCTGCCCTCTACGCCTTTCAAATCGACAATTTATGCGTGCAGCTTGATGAAGGCGAGCCCCCCGTTGGTGACGGAAGCTCACTTCCGTTTGTAGAATTGATCGAAGCGGCCGGGATCCAGGAGCAGGAGGCGGACAAAATCGTCCATCCTCTCAAAGAACCGCTCTATTATTCTAAAGGAGAGACTCACTTAGTTGCACTCCCATCGGACGAATACCGCATCAGCTACACGCTTCACTATCCCCATACACCCGTCATCCGTTCTCAGTATCTTTCGCTTCCGGTGAATGAGAAGGTCTTCAAAAGCGAGATTTCGATGTGCCGGACATTTGCTCTTTACGAAGAGATCACGGCTTTGATGGAGCGGGGATTGATTCGCGGAGGGAGTTTGGAAAATGCCGTTGTGATTAAAGACGATGTCGTTTTTAGTAAAGAGGGTTTACGTTTTTCTGATGAGATGGTACGGCATAAAATGCTCGATTTGATTGGGGATTTATCGCTTGTGGGCTTTCCCTTTGAAGCGCACGTGATTGCGGTTCGTTCCGGACATCGAGCGAATGTAGAGCTCGGGAAAGAGTTCGTGAAACATTTTTCTTCTTATTAGGAGAGGTTGATGGAGAAATACGCAGTAGAAACACCCATACTCTTCGACATTAAAAAGATACGGGAGATTCTTCCTCACCGCTATCCTTTTCTTCTCGTTGATAAAATTCTCGAGATGGATTTAGATAAGCCGTCGATTCTAGGGCAAAAAAACGTCACAATGAACGAAGCCTTTTTTCAAGGCCATTTTCCCGATGCTCCTATCATGCCCGGTGTATTGATTCTCGAGTCGTTGGCACAGACAGGCGGCGTCTTGATTCACCAAAAGGGATTCACTGACAAGATTGCCCTCTTTTTGAGCATGAACCAAGTGAAATTCCGTAATCCCGTCAAGCCGGGAGATGTTTTATTCCTGTATTGTGAGGGAACAGTGTTTAGCAGCAAGGGTGGGCGTGTAAAAACCAGGGCGATGGTCGGCTCCAAAGTAGCTGTCGAAGCGGAAATGGGTTTCGCGCTCGTAAAGAAGGAACAAATTTAATACTAGCTGGAGAACTATGACCAATACAAAAATCCACCCGACGGCGATTATCGAAGAGGGAGCGAAAATCGGGAAAAATGTCACCATCGAACCGTACGCGATTATCAAAAAAAATGTCACCCTCGAAGACAATGTCAAGATTAAATCACACGTCTATATCGATGGGTTTACGTCGATCGGCAGCGGGACGACGATATGGCCTTCTGCCAGCATCGGAACAAAAACGCAGGATCTGAAATACCGCGGCGAAGAGACCTATGTCAAAATCGGTAAAAACTGCGAAATCAGGGAATTCGCGACGATCAACAGCTCGACCTTTGAGGGAACAACCGTTCAGGTAGGGGATCGCTGCCTAATCATGGCGTACTGTCATATCGCGCATAATTGCGTGATCGGAAACGATGTGATCATGAGCAACAATTCGCTTTTAGCCGGACATGTGGTTGTCGAAGATTTCGCGATTATCGGCGGGATGACCCCTGTCCATCAATTCGCACGCATCGGATGCCACGCGATGGTCGGCGGGATGAGCCGCGTTACAAACGATGTCCCTCCTTTCACTGTGGGGGGGGGTATTCCCTATTGTATGGGGGGGATCAATCGGATCGGACTCAAGAGGCGTAATTTTCCTTTCGAAACGCGGCGCGCTCTTGCCACAGCCTATCGCCTCGTCTACCGCTCACGCCTCCACTTAGATGAAGCATTGAAAAGAATCGAAGAAGAGATCGATCTGATTCCCGAAGTGAATCATTTCATCAAATTTTGCCGCGAAACGAAGCGGGGGCTGATCGGCATGCAGGGAATCCACCAAGGAATTTCGAATAAGCGGATCGGGATCCAAAGGGAAGAATCGAACGAAACCCCGGAAGACCTTCTTGTCGAAATGGGAATATAATCTCGAGATGATGCGCATTGTTTTCTTTGGAACGCCTCAATTTGCCGCCACCATTCTAGATTATCTGGTCAAGCAACCTGTCGAGATTGTCGCCGCTGTTTCGCGCCCCGATAAGCCGAGAGGGCGCTCCGGCGCACCTCTGCCGACTGCCGTAAAAAAAGCAGCTGAAAAGCACGGGGTTCCCGTTTACCAACCGCGAAAAGCCTCAGAGACCGAGTTCGCCGATTTTCTTAAGTCCCTCCGCGCTGACTTGTTTGTGGTTGCCGCCTATGCCGAAATTCTTAAGGAAAACATTTTAGATATCCCTCAGCTCGGTTGCATCAACGTCCACGGCAGCGCGCTCCCTAAATACCGTGGAGCCGCTCCTGTTCAGCGTGCCCTGATGGCCGGGGAGAAAGAGACGGGCGTCTCAATCATGAAAATGGCTTTGGAAATGGATGCGGGCGACGTCTATTCCATCGTCAAAATTCCTTTGTCCGAAGAGATAACGGCGGGAGAGCTCTTTGAAAAAATGGCCGTTGTGGGGGCGGAGGCATTGTGGGAGGTCATAGAGAAAATAGAAAAGGGAGAGATCAAGGCTCTCCCGCAGGACCACTCTCAAGCGACCTTTGCAAAAAAAGTGAAACCGGAGGAAGGGGAGATCGACTGGAGACGCCCGGCGCGAGAAATTCATAATCAAATCCGTGGCTTGACCCCAAATCCCGGTGCGTGGTGCTGGATTGAGGTGCGCGGAGTTCGAAAAAGATTGGGTATAAAAAAAACGCGTCTAATTTCCGATAGTGAGGGCGAAGCGGGAAGGGTGATTCCTGCGGAGAGCAAGATCATTGTCAGTTGCGGCGATGGAGCTTTGGAGCTGCTTGAAGTGCAGTTGGAAGGAAAAAAATCGCTGCCGGCCCCTATTTTTCTACGCGGCATTCGGTCTGAATATTTAAAATTTTAAATCACAATAATTTCCGCCTTCATTTTTCTTTACAAACTATTCATGAGGCGTTATTCTCACTACCTTCACACTATGAAAGGATTGTATTATGGCATGTTGCATTGAGTCTACCCAGGCATTTTTCTGCAGTGATAATCATCTGGCTAAATTTTTAAAACAAGCGGAAGGACAAGATAAGTTCTTGAAGTTCCTCTCTGACGGTGTCTTCCCAACTATTGAGGAAATCGCCCGTTTGTCAGGCGCATCCTCAGAGACTATGAATGGCATTGGGAAAGCTCACAGCATGACGAAACTGACGCGCGACATGACGGGAATGCTCAATATCTTCCGCGGCGTGATCCCGGGTATGGTCAACGGATGCAAACAAATCGGTGCATTGATCAGCGGGGTCGTAGCGGATGAAAAGGTAGACCTTAAATTTGCTAAAAAAGTGAAGACTTACGATCCCACTTCCATGAAGGCTATTTGGTATGAAGACGGAAACAAAAAGGAAAACAATATTAGGCTGCCTGGAATTACACCCAAACATTACACTCTTGAAATGACGGGCGCATTGCAACACAACGAGATTGCTGACGATAGGACTGAAATGCTGCTCAAGCTTGGTGCAACCGCAGGCTCAATGATTGGAGCTGCTACCTATACAGCCGGCTTCGGCATTGCCCGTCCTGCAGCGAACGTCCGTAAATATTTCCACGTCGATTATGGAGATACAGGAAACAGCCTTGCTAATGCCTTCCCTTACATCATGTTTGGAAATCATGTCGGGGGCATCATGGAGAACTCGTTCGAATTGGCCTTCCAATTCAAAGCTTACGAACGGGCCATGCGTGATTTAGATAATGACCCCGATAAAGTTCATAGTGATTTTTTAACCGCAGTCACCAACGCCACCTTGAGCTTGATTGAGAAATTCCTCGAAATACTTAACGACATGCAGCTCTTCATCGGAGTAGCAGCGCCTGCTTGGTTTAAAATTCCTCTCGGTCTCGGCGTTACAGGTCTCGGTCTTGTTCGCGTTTGGAGGAAAACGACTTAATTTTCTCTTGTCGTAAATTCGTGCCCTCTGCTAAGCTCTCCATTTCTATTTTCTGAATGAGGGTTCTTGAAAACTCTTTCAGGGCATAGTCTGCTTCAGGTCGCGGTAATTGGAGGTCCGGATGGCTCATTACTGCTAAGCAGCACCCTGGCTATACTCTGGTTGGTTATGAGCTAGATTTGGAAAATATAAGCAGTAAAAAAGATTCTGCTAAGAACGAGTGGAAGGTAAAATCCTATGGCACTAAAACTAATGGGGAAAAAGCGCGGCATGACGCAGCGGTTCGATGAAACAGGTAATGTAGTCGTTTGTACCGTTATCCATGCTGAACCGAATGTCGTGACTCAAATCAAGCGCAAAGAGTCTGATGGATATAATGCGCTTCAGCTAGGTTTTGATAAAATCGTAACAAAAGATCCGCGTACCGTTGAGAAAAGAATGACGCGGCAGCTGCTCGGGCACTTTAAAAAGTCCAATGTAGAGCCGTGTCGCTATCTGGCAGAGTCGCGCATCGATAACATTGACGAGTTTTCGGTCGGTCAGGAAGTTGGAGTCTCCCTGTTCAACGAAACTTCATATGTCGATGTAAGCGGAGTTTCGAAAGGAAAAGGGTATCAAGGAGTGATGCGGCGCCATAATTTCCGGGGCGGTCCTGCTGCTCACGGTTCGGGATTTCACCGTCACGGAGGTTCGACAGGAATGCGTTCGACTCCCGGTCGAACTCTTCCGGGTCAAAAGAAAGCAGGCCATATGGGTAACGAACGTGTGACAGTGCAAAACTTGCGCGTTCTCGGTGTTGACGAAGGACGTAATTTGATCATCGTAGAAGGAGCCATTCCCGGGCCTCGCGGCAGTCTTGTTTCAATTGCACCTGCGCGAAAGAAAAAGCAGAAGAAAAAGTAAAGTAGAGGAAAAACGGTGGGTACTCTGAAGAAATACAATCTGAAAGGCGAAACGGTCGGGGAAGTTAGCGTCGACGATTCGTTTCTTGACATCGATGCCAATCGCCAGATGATCAAAGACTATATAGTCGCTCTGCGCGCAAATATCCGTCAGTGGTCCGCAAATACAAAAGGGCGTACAGAAGTCAGTCATTCAAACAAAAAACCCTATCGTCAAAAAGGAACAGGGAACGCTCGTCAAGGTACACTGGCAGCTCCGCAGTTTCGTGGCGGCGGAATCGTTTTTGGTCCCAAACCGAAGTTTGATCAGCATATCCGTATTAATAGAAAAGAGCGTCAGCTTGCCTCTCGCCACCTTCTTGCAGAGAAAATTAAAAATTCCGCTGTGCTTGTTTTGGAAGACGCAGCTTTAAAAAATCTTGAGAGGCCGAGTACAAAGAGCATAGTTGCCTTTTTGAAGCAGCACAAAATTGACGGGAAACGCATTTTATTCGTAGGCGATGGTGAATATCATGAGATCGAGGTCGATGGCTGCAAGAGAAAGGTCTCTATCGCAAGCGAAAAGCACGGGATGTTTAAAAAAAGTGTTCGCAACTTGCCCAAAAGTGCATTTGTGATTGCCCAAAACGTAAATGGTTACGATCTAGTTGCGGCGCAAACACTTGTGATGAGCGAGTCGGCTCTTGAAGAATTAAAAACGCTATGGTGAGACTGTGAAAGACCCTTACTCAGTGATTAAATCACGTTATATAACTGAAAAAGCGACAACGCTTGAACAGTTGCAAAATGCTGAGAGCAACCGAAGTGTGGAACGCTTCAAGTCGCCTAAATATGTATTTATCGTAGATCGTCATGCGAACAAGCATGAGATCGCCCTTGCGGTTGAGATGATCTATAAAGAGAAAAATGTGAAAGTGACAAAGGTAAATACCCTTCACACGAAGCGTAAGATGAAGAGGCGCGGCCGCGGAAAAGCAGGTATGACCTCTTCCTATAAGAAAGCCATTGTCACAATGGAACCTGGCGATGTGATCGAACAGGTGTAATGGTGGATTACGACGGGAGTTACGATGCCTAAGAAATTTAAACCTACGACCCCTTCCCAGCGCCAGTTGGTTCTGCCAAGCTTCAGCGAGCTTACACGTCAAGGCGACCTAAAAGGCACTAAAGCGAAAGGGAAAATAAAACCTAGCAAAGAGCTACTTCTGCCGAAGAGACGCACAAATGGCCGTAACAACAACGGACATATCACGTGTCGTCATCGGGGGGGTGGACATAAGCGTCATTACAGAATGATCGATTTCCGCAGGGATAAAGACAATATTCCGGCTAAAGTCGCTTCGATCGAGTATGACCCGAACCGGACCGCGCACATCGCTCTTTTGTACTATGTTGACGGAGAAAAGCGTTATATCCTCGCTCCAAAAGGGCTGCAAAGGGGTGATCAAATTCTATCGGGTGATAAAAGCCCCTATCGGGTAGGCTGCTCTATGAGTCTTAAGTCAATGCCCTTAGGTTCGGTTATCCACAATATCGAGATGCAGCCTGGTCGGGGTGGAAAGCTTGTTCGATCGGCCGGTCTTTCAGCTCAGCTAGTTGCGCGTGCAAACGGATATGCAACGATTAAAATGCCTTCAGGTGAATTCAGACTAATTAACCAGACCTGTCGGGCGACATTCGGCGAGGTTTCTAATGCTGAACACAGTCTGCGCGTCGAAGGAAAAGCGGGGCGAACGCGATGGAAGGGGATTAGACCGACGGTGCGAGGTACTGCGATGAACCCTGTCGACCACCCTCACGGGGGGGGTGAAGGGCGTCATAACGGCTATATCCCTCAAACTCCGTGGGCGAAACCGACGAAGGGATTGCGCACACGCAAGAAGAGTAAAACAACTAAATGGATTGTCAAGGATCGCAGGAAATAATCTATGGGTAGATCACTAAGAAAAGGACCGTTTGTCGACCATCATCTTCTGAATAAAGTGCGGAATATGAACGCGGAAGGAAAAAAGACCCCGATCAAGACGTGGTCTAGACGTTCTATGATTATTCCGGAGATGATAGGGCATACATTTGAGGTGCATAATGGCCGTAAATTCCTAACTGTATTCGTTTCTGAAACGATGGTTGGTCACAAGCTCGGTGAATTTTCGCCTACGCGGCTCTTTAAATCGCACCCGGTGAAGAAGTAGGGCAAAAATTGAGGTATATGAATGGATCAGTCTAGAGCAACGACAAAATTTATCCGTGTGCCGCCGCGTAAAGCGAGATTAGCGGCGAATCTCATCCGCGGGCTTCCTGTTGATGATGCGGGTGTACAGCTTGGATTCAGCAATCTCAAAGCGGGTCGTCTGCTAAAAAAGACACTTGATAGTGCGGTCTCCAACGCAGAAATGCAGTGGGACGCGCGTCGCGATCAACTTGTTGTCTTGGAAGTGCGTGTAGATGAAGGTCCCCGCTACAAACGGGCTAAATCAAAATGTAGAGGGGGAAGAGCCCCCATTTTAAAACGAACAAGCCACTTTACCGTGGTTGTCGGTGAAAAAGGTAGCTAAGGAGCATTAGAATGGGACAAAAGGTATGTCCAGTTGGTCTCCGTACCAGTGTAACGAAAAAATGGAGTTCGCTATGGTATGGAAACAAGCAGGAGTTTGGAAATCTGCTTGTTGAAGATTTTCTGATTCGTGAATTTTTGAAAAAAAAGTCATCTTGTCAAGGAGCTTCACGTTTTACGATTCGCAGAATGAGCGGTAAAGTCGAGGTCACCATCCACACTGCTAGACCCGGCCTTGTCATCGGAAAGAAAGGCGCTGAAATCGACCAATTGAAAGTCGAGCTCAAACAACTCACAGGGAAGGAAGTTTGGGTTGAAGTAGAGGAAATCAAACGTCCTGATTTGGATGCTCAGCTTGTAGCCGACGGGATCGCCCATCAATTAAAAAGACGGGTGGCTTTTAGACGAGTCATGAAAAAGGCTATGCAATCTTGCTTGGATGCTGGTGCAATCGGAGTTAAAATTCAGGTCTCAGGTCGTCTTGGCGGAGCTGAAATCGCAAGAAGCGAATGGTACAAGGAAGGACGTATCCCACTGCATACGTTAAGGGCTGATATCAACTATGCAACCTCTAGGGCTGAGACAACCTATGGGTGCATAGGAGTTAAAGTTTGGATTAACCACGGCGAAGAATCGCTTGCACATAAGCAATAGAGAGAGTTTAAGGAGCTTCGAACATGTCGTTCATACCAAAACGGACTAAGTTTCGTAAACAGCAGAAGGGCCAACATACAGGCCTAAGCAAAGCAGGTAATTTCGTTGAATTCGGTGATTTTGGAATGCAAGTTCTTGATCGCGGACGTCTTACCGGGCAGCAAATTGAATCTTGCCGTATAGCGATCAATCGTTACTTCAAAAGACGCGGCAAGGTTTGGATCCGGATATTTCCGGATAAACCTGTAAGCAAAAAGCCTGCTGAGACACGCATGGGAAAAGGGAAAGGGGCTCCCGATCATTGGGTTGCCGTTGTACGTCCGGGTCGTATTTTGTTTGAGGTAGCCAACGTCTCCCGTGAAGATGCTCAGAATGCTCTGAGAAGAGCTGCTGCAAAGCTAGGGATACGAACTCGTTTTGTTGAGAGAGTAGAAAGAGTATAGAAAGGAATAAGCTATGTACAAGGCCAGTGAACTCAAAAATGAAAGTACTGAAGAGCTTGATGCGAAGCTCGACATGCTGCGCAAGGAGATCTTCGATTTAAGAAGTGAGCGCTTGGATAGCAAAACTCAAAAAACTCATTTGATTAATCAAAAGCGAAAGGAAGTCGCTCGCATTTTGACGATCAAAAGGCAGAGAGAATTAACTAAGGTATAAGGGCAACATGGATAAGCCTCAAAGAGGAAATAGAAAAGTTAAGACAGGCGTTGTCGTTTCAACTAAAGCAGCAAAGACAGCGGTTGTACGTGTTGAGAGAACTTTCCGTCATCCACTTTATGGAAAAGTAGTGCGCAGCTCAAAGAAATATCATGCACACGATGAGCAGGCGCACACTCTAAAAGAAGGTGATGTCGTTACGATCGTTGAATCACGTCCAATTTCGAAGCTGAAACGTTGGCGCGTGGTTAGGGAATCATAATAAAAGAAGAAGTGGATTAGAACTATGCTTCAACAGGAATCGCAACTCAAAGTTGCTGACAACACAGGTGCGAAAAAAGTCAAATGTTTTAAGGTCATCGGTGGATCGAAGCGACGTTATGCCAATGTCGGGGACATCATTATCTGCTCCGTTAGAGAGGCCGAGCCTGAGGGCTCGGTAAAAAAAGGTGATGTTGTGAAGGCCGTGGTCGTCCGTACAAAGCGGTATATCAAACGGCCTGACGGCTCTTGGCTACGATTTGACAGCAATAGCTGTGTAATCATCGATGATAAAGGCAACCCGCGCGGCACACGTATTTTTGGGCCGGTGGCACGTGAAGTGCGTGATCGTGGCTACATAAAAATTAGCTCATTGGCTCCGGAGGTGATTTAATATGGGAAAAACGCAATTGCGCAAAGGCGATGAAGTTATAGTAATTGCTGGCAACGATAAGGGTAAAACCGGCAAAGTCATCTCGATTAACGGTGAGCGAATTACTGTCGAAGGTGTGAATATTCGTAAGAAACACATGAAACCCACGCAGCAGAATCAGAAGGGACAAATTATCGATATCGAGTGCGGTATTCATATCTCAAACGTCAAGCCATCAGTCGGCGGTAAGGCAGTGAGATTACGCAGACGCTTTAATAAACAGGGTGAGAAAGAGCTCTTTTACACCGATGGTCAAAGTGAAGTGCTCTATCGATCCGTGAAAAAACAGAGTTGAAGGAAACCATGTCAAGATTGAAAAAGAAATATCTCAAAGAAATCAAGCCGACTCTCCAGAATAAATTTGCCTACCAAAATCCGATGCAAATTCCTGGAATGAAGAAGATCGTCGTGAACATGGGACTTGCGGAAGCAGCTAAAGACAAAAATGCCCTGCAAGATGCAATTAATGAATTGACGATGCTAACGGGACAAAAGCCAATTTTGACGCGCGCCCGTAAGTCGATTGCCGGTTTTAAGCTAAGAGAAGGACAAAGCTTAGGGGCAAAGGTTACGCTGCGAGGCAAACGAATGTACGATTTCATGGATCGTTTTTTCAACATTGTCTGTCCTCGGATTCGTGACTTTCGCGGATTTGGAAGAAAATGCGATGGGCGGGGGTGTTATTCCCTGGGTCTTGAAGATCAGCAAATCTTTCCCGAGATCAATCTTGACCTAGTAAAACGTACGCAAGGGATGAATATCACATTCGTGACTAGTGCCCAAACCGATGAAGAGTGTGTAGAGCTTTTAACAGGGCTCGGTTTACCCTTTAAGCAAGCATAATTTAGAAGGAGAAGCATTCATGGGTAGTGACCCAATTGCCGATTTACTAACAAGAGTTCGCAATGCTTCAGCTGCCAAACATCTATATTTAGATGTACGGCATAGCAAAATGCTGGAGTCTATTGTCAAAATATTAAAGGATAATGGTTTTATCGCCCATTATCTTGTAAAAGAAGAGAATAAGCGCAAAACGATGCGCATTTTTCTAAAATACACAGCTAAGCGTGAAGCTGTGATTCATGGCCTGAAAAGAGTCTCTAAGCCCTCTTTGCGCAGATACATCACAGCTCAGCAGATACCGCTGGTATTGGGCGGTATGGGAATTTCCATCATATCGACATCGAAAGGGGTGTTGGATGACAAGACGGCCCGAGAGAAGAATGTAGGCGGAGAGTTGCTCTGCCAGGCTTGGTAAAAGTAATAGGAGTTTAGGGTTTTATGTCTCGAAAAGCGAAAGTGCCTATCACCCTTCTTAAGGGAGTCGAAGCTAAGCTCGATGGCCGCATTCTCACAGTCAAAGGTCCTAAGGGAACATTGACCCGCGAGTTGATGAAAGGGATTGAAGTGGTCATCGATGGCGGGGAGATCAAAGTCAGTTTAGCGCCTAGCATGAGCGAAGCGTCTAATTTTCTCGGGCTTTATTGGTCCTTAATATCTAATATGGCATCAGGAGTTGCGACGGGTTTTGAAAAGCGACTTGAGATGATCGGGGTCGGTTTCAGAGCCGCCGTTCAAGGTAATTTACTAGACTTGCAAATCGGAGTCTCCCATCCTACAAAAGTTTCTATCCCTGAGGGAATTGAAGTGAGCGTCGAAAAAAATACGCTCATTACGATCAAAGGAATTGATAAGCAATTAGTAGGACAGTTTGCAGCGGATATCAGAGCGAAGCGCCCCCCAGAGCCTTACAAAGGTAAAGGGATTCGATACGCAGACGAGTATGTTCGCAGGAAAGCAGGTAAAGCTGGTAAAAAATAGGCTATAGAATAATGGAAAGCAGTCAAATCAAAGTATCCAAGATCCGTAAAATGAGGGCAATGCGCACTCGCAAACGGGTAAGAGGGAGCCGGGAAAAACCACGGCTATGTGTGATCAAATCTAACAAAAATATCCACGTACAATTGATCGATGATGAGAATGCATTGACGCTGGCAAGTACATCGACACTTTCAAAAGATTTTCGCACGACGGAGTTTAACAAACGAAACCTCATCTCGGCGAAGCAACTTGGCTTAAAAATTGCCGAGCTTGCGAAAGGGAAAGCTGTAAAGAAGGTCGTTTTCGACCGCAGCGGGTTTAAATATCATGGCGTCATTGCCGCCGTTGCAGACGGCGCCAGAGAAGGCGGCTTAGAGTTTTAGGAGAATGGTCAACATGGCAGGAAAAAACGAAGATAATCTAGAAGAGAAAGTACTCTTTGTCAACCGGTGTTCTAAAGTTGTGAAGGGCGGACGCAAATTTAGCTTCTCCGCTCTTATATTGGTAGGAGACCATAATGGTCGAGTAGGGTACGGATTTGCTAAAGCGAACGAGTTGACTGATGCGATCCGCAAAGGAGGCGAAGCTGCGCGCAAGAATCTCATAACTTTTGAGATGGAAGGAACGACAATTCCTCATGAAGTTCTTGTCGATTTCGATGGGGCAAAGCTTTTACTCAAACCGGCCGCTGAGGGCTCCGGAGTTGTCGCAGGATCGCGCATCCGCTCGATCCTTGAGTTCGCCGGTCTCCGCGACGTGGTCGCTAAGAGCATCGGATCGAATAACCCAATTAACCAGGTAAAAGCGACTTTTAAGGCACTTGGGCAGCTACGCAGTAAGAAAGAAGCGATGGAGATGAGAGGTCTAGCATGACGGTAAAACTTGAGTCACTTAAAAATCTAACACGACCTTATAAACGACGTAAAATCGTAGGTAGAGGTCCCGGCTCTAAGCGCGGGAAGACATGCGGACGCGGGGAAAAAGGAATGGGTGCGAGATCAGGATATCAAACGCGTCAAGGTTATATTGGCGGGGGTGTTCCTTTGCATAAGAGAGTCCCGACAAGGGGATTTTCAAATGCGC
The DNA here is from genome assembly GCA_020831465.1 of Chlamydiales bacterium. GTDB lineage: Bacteria > Chlamydiota > Chlamydiia > Chlamydiales > JAAKFR01 > JAJACP01. The sequence goes on along the minus strand of JAFIGI010000027.1, from coordinate 6,957 downwards.
GATTTGCACGCAAGTTTGATGTCGTCAATTTAGGCCAAATCGAAGCGATGTACAATGATGGGGAGACGGTCAGTTTAGAAACGCTTAAAGAGAAAGGATTCATCAAAGGACAATCCAATGGAATAAAAGTCCTGGCTGATGGCAAACTCTCGAAAAGAGTCTCCTTTCAAGTAGAAGCGTTCTCGACTGGAGCTAAACAAAAATTAAAAGAAGCTGGAGTTTCGACTTAAACATGATCGATACATTCAGGCGCATCGCGAGTATACCCGAACTTAAAAATCGAATACTATTCACTATCTCGTTACTGATCGTGTGTAGGATTGGCGTTTTTATTCCGGTGCCCGGGATCAACGGTGAAATGGCCTTGGCCTATTTTAAACAAGCTACGGGGGGCGTACAAAACCTCTTTCAGCTTGTCGATATATTTTCCGGCGGGGCATTTGCTCAGATGACTGTAATCGCACTTGGAGTTGTTCCCTACATCTCTGCTTCGATTATTATGCAGCTCATGATGGCTTTGATGCCTAATCTTCAACGCGAAGTGCGGGAGAATCCCGATGCAGGCAGGCGGAAGGTAAATAAATATACCCGGATGCTTACCGTCTTGCTTGCTGTCGTTCAATCAACACTTTTTGCCCGTTATGCTATTGGAATGAACCAGGCTAATCCGGGTATTATTCTACCCGAAATGTTCAGGGCTCAAGCTTTTGGACTCCCTTGGATTTTCTTTTTAGTAACCATCTTGACCATGACAACAGGTACCGTTTTTCTCATGTGGATTGGAGAACAAATTACCGAAAAGGGGATTGGGAATGGAATGAGTTTGATCATAACCATTGGAATTATATCTTCTCTACCCTCCACGATTGGCTCTGTTATCAAGCAACTGAATCTCGATTCTCAAGAGCCTGGACAGCTAACTTTCTCCTCTCTCATCGTACTCTTCGCCGTCTTTGTATTGGTGATTATAGCGACCATATTGATCATACAAGGAGTAAGAAAAATTCCAATACAGTACGCGCGACGCGTGGTAGGCAGAAGAGAGGTACAAGGTGGAGGATCTTATGTTCCGCTTAAGATAAATTATGCGGGCGTGATACCCGTCATATTCGCCTCTTCTCTTCTAATGTTCCCTGCTACACTTGCACAGTTTCTCGGCAGAGGGGGATTTTTCGGGGCGATCGCAAATGCGATGTCGCCTGGTAGCTTTGTCTACATGTTGATATACGTGCTTCTTATTCTATTTTTCACCTACTTTTGGACCGCAACCCAATTTCATCCTGAACAGATTGCCTCCGATATGAAGAAGAATGGAGCCTTTATTCCTGGTATCAGACAGGGAAAACCAACGCAGGATTTTCTAGAATCGACCATGAACCGCATAACTCTCATCGGGGCGATTTTCCTTGCGATTATTGCTATTTTACCCTCAATTATCGGAAGAATTTTACATATCGATCCAAGCATTAGTTATTTCTTTGGAGGCACAACCCTTTTGATTTTGGTGGGGGTCGTCCTTGACACGATGAAGCAGGTCGAATCCCACCTCCTCATGAAGCGCTATGAAGGGTTTATGAAACGAGGAAAGAGATAGATTTTATATCTCCTATTTGATAGGATTTTTGATCATTAACGTTACTAACTTTAAACGAGAAAGAAAATTATGCCACGCGTAATTGGAATTGACATCCCCGGGAAGAAACGACTGGTTATCAGCCTGACATATATATATGGCGTTGGTCGCACCCGCTCAGAGGAAATCATCGCGAAGCTAGGATTGAACCCCAGCATGCGTGCGGAGAATCTTTCAGCGGAGGATATCGTCCGCCTGAACGAAATGCTGCAGAGCGAATATGTCGTCGAGGGGGATCTCCGTAGACAGGTGCAAAGTAATATCAAAAGGCTGATCAACATTCACTCTTATCGCGGGCTTCGCCACCGCACCGGCTTGCCGGTTCGCGGGCAGCGCACGCAGACAAACGCCCGAACAAGAAAAGGGAAGAAAAAGACAGTCGCTGGTAAGAAGAAATAACTTTAATTGAGGAGACATTCTCTTGGCAAAACAAGCTCAAGCAAAGAAAGGTGGAAGAGCCCGGAAAAAAGTCCTACGTAACGTCCCCGCAGGCGTAGTGCATGTTAAGGCTACCTTTAACAATACGATTATCGCCATTACTGATCCTGTTGGAAATGTTGTCGCGTGGGCATCTGCGGGTAAGGTAGGCTACAGCGGCTCGCGCAAATCTTCCGCTTTTGCCGCAACGATTGCTGCGCAGGATGCCGCTAAAGCTGCGATGACAATGGGGATGAAGGAAGTTGAAGTGAACCTTAAGGGACCGGGTTCAGGACGCGAATCTGCAGTCCGCGGATTGCTAAGTGCAGGTTTGATGGTCACCTTTATTAAAGATAAAACGCCCGTCCCGCATAATGGGTGCCGGCCACGCAAACGCCGCAGAGTATAAGGAGGTCGACGCATGTCTATTCTGTATAATAAATTTGAAATGCCTGAAATGATCAAAATTGAAGATGTGAGTGCGACCAATACATATGGCCGCTTCATAGCCGAACCATTCGAAAGAGGTTTTGGGCACACAATTGGGAACAGCCTGCGCCGCATGCTTTTGACCGCGATTGAAGCTCCAGCGATTATATCATTTTTCATGGAAGATGTTCCACACGAGTATATGGCTGTTGAAGGAATTATCGAAGATGTGACAAACATCATTCTCAACCTTAAGGGAGCGCTTCTGAGATGTCTTCCCCTCGATACGATGATAAATGCTCGAGAGCAGAAAGTCTTGGTTAAGATGCTCGAAATATCCCAGGATGATCTAGGATCCGCAGGGCAAAAAGTCATAACGCTAGGCGACCTTGTGACAAGCGGAGACTTCGAAGTGGTAAATCCGGACTTGCCGATTTTTACCGTAACTGCACCAATGACCCGTCGAATAGAGTTGAAAGTCGCTATCGGGCGGGGCTATGTTCCCTCTGAACGGCATGAAATCACTAACCGCGTTGCTGGTGAGATCGTGATGGATTCAACTTTCTCGCCGGTACGCCTTGTTAACTATTTCGTTGAGGATACCCGTGTTGGACAAGATACCGACTTTGATAGATTGATTCTTGAGGTGAGGACTGACGGAAGGGTAAGACCCCAAGAAGCCGTTGCGTTCGCATCAAAAATTTTAGTTAAGCATCTTGTGAACTTTGAAACTATTGATGAACGTGAAGTAACGTTTGAAGAAGCTAAACCAACAAGCGATACTGACTTTGACGACATCATGTCCAAACTTGTTTTGGGTATCAATGAAATCGAGCTTTCTGTTCGATCCACCAACTGCCTAAACGGGGCCAATATCGAGACGATCGGTGAGCTCGTAGTCATGCCTGAACCTAAATTGTTGCAATTTCGTAATTTCGGAAAAAAATCTTTAAACGAAATAAAAGCAAAGCTTACAGAGATGGGACTTGGACTCGGAATGGATCTGACTCGTTTTGGCATTACACAAGATAACGTGAAGGATAAAATCAACCAATATCTCGAAGAACATAAAGGGGCAGCTCTATGAGACACCGCAAGAGGAATTTGAAACTTGGGCGTACCTCTTCGCACAATCGTTGTATGATCGCGAATATGTTAAAATCGTTGATCGATGAAGAGCGTATTGTAACAACAGTTGTAAAAGCAAAAGAGCTACGGCGCCATGCGGATCGCATGATTACATTAGCTAAGAAAAATACCCTGTCAAGCCGACGAAATGCAATTGCTAAATTAATGGTTCGTTATAATGCATTGACTGCCAAAGAATCAAGACAGGTTAAAGAGGGCAATACATCGGTTTATAACGTAGATCGGCGTGTTGTCAGCAAGCTTTTCGATACGTTGGGGCCGCGATTTGACAGTCGTAACGGAGGATATACTCGCATTATTCGCTCTGGGAATCGAGTAGGTGACAACGCACAGACTTGCGTACTTGAATTTCTCAACGAATAAGTAACGTTGCTTTTAACGTTCTGAGTGAATATTTTTTATAATCTTGGAACTGTTAGAATAGGAGGAAGCAACCGTGAGTATAAGAATCGCGATCAATGGATTAGGACGCATTGGAAGACACGTTTTAAGGAAAGCAGTAAAAAATAGTGGCATCACAGTAGTTGCTGTCAACGATCTTGTTCCATCACATAATTTAGCTTATCTTTTCAAATATGATTCGACCCACGGTCGTTTTGACGGCTCAATTGACTCAAATGAAGAGGCATTGATTGTAGATGGTAAAAAGATTCTTGTTTTAAACGAAAAAGATCCTACTAAGCTTCCCTGGAAGGATTTAGACGTTGACTATGTAGTCGAATCGACTGGTCTTTTCACCAAAATGGAAGATGCCCAAAAGCATCTAGACGCCGGGGCTAAACGCGTCATCATCACAGCCCCTGCTAAAGGCGATATTCCCACATTTGTGATGGGAGTGAATCATAATAAGTACAACCCGTCCACTGACAAAATTATCTCAAACGCTTCTTGCACCACAAACTGTTTAGCACCGATCGCTAAAGTATTGTTAGATAATTTTGGGATTGAAGAGGGGTTGATGACCACGGTTCACGCGATGACGGCCACACAGCCGGTCGTTGACGCACCATCTAAGAAAGACTTGCGCGGCGGACGTGGAGCTCATCAGAATATTATTCCGTCTTCGACAGGGGCAGCTAAAGCTGTCGCTCTTTGTTTGCCGGAGGTAAAAGGTAAGTTGACCGGTATGGCATTCCGCGTTCCTGTCGTAAACGTGTCAGTAGTCGATTTAACCGTTCGTCTGACTAAGCCTGCTAGCTACCGGGAAATTTGCGAAAAGATGCGCCAAGCAGCGGAAGGTCCGATGAAAGGCATACTGGAGTATTGTGAGGAAGAAGTTGTTTCCTCTGATTTTATGGGCACGACAGCCTCGTCTATTTTCGATGCCAAGGCCGGTATTGCTCTTAACGAAAATTTTATCAAGATTGTCGCCTGGTATGACAATGAGATTGGCTACGCATGCCGTATTGTAGATCTCATCAACTACATGGCTAAAGAAGAACAAAAGGTATCAACGTGAATTTTACTCGAGAACCCCTAATTGAAACTGTGATCACTTCAAAAGACGGGTACAAATTAGCCTTGCGCAACAGCAAGGGTGGTGGCCAGGAAGAATTTTTTGTGGATGCGATTGAGGTTATCTCATTTGGCAGTACCTCCTTTTACCGTTCCCTGGAAAAGCCCAAGAGCTTTTTAGTCCCTGTCAGCGATTATGAAATCATTGAAGTTCGCGAGACCCGCATGGTTTTGAAATCAACAAGCACAGACCGTGGGATCAAGATTGCGGGCGGCCGCGAGACTGCTATGAAACCTTCTCGTGAGGAAAAGGTTGAAGAGCCTTCGCCGATCAAGGAGGTAGAGGCAGCTGTTGAAGAGCAAAAAGTAGAGAAGCGCCGCGAGCGGCGCCGAACTCGGAAGCGCCGTGGCAAATCTGATCAACCGGCTGACCAGGAAGAAGATTTCGAAGAAGAAGCCTCTCCAAAACCTGAGAAAAAAGAAGCGGGTAAAGTTGTAGAAAAGCCTACTCTCATACCCCCACCCTCTACTCTGATTTCTGAGACGATCAACCGATATAAAGAGATCGTGATCCATGAGCCTCTTAAAGAGGAGGAGCCAACCCCAAAAAAGGGGGAGGAGTTTTTCGAAGAGCCATCGGAAGACTCTTCCGAAATGAATCACGAGGCTCAACCTCGGGAATCGGTCGAAGATGACGAAGAAGTACCATTTTGATTGTGACGGACGTTACACATATGGTTTCACTTCCTACGGGCTCTTTACCGTAATTGACAAAGAGGGTCAATCCCTTTATAGCGAGGCAATCCCACTTTGCGAGAAGCTTGGGGGACACCTTCTTTGGATTTTTCTTTGGATCGTCGTACTTGTCGCTTCCAACCTTTTTTGTCCTGACTCAGTTATTCTGATTATCGACCGCATCTTTATGAGCCTTATCTTTTTTCATCTCTTTCTTTTCGGATGTCGTCTCACATCCCTTCTTTTAATAGGAGGGTTTCGACCCATTTTTTTTCCTCCTCTTTGGATGCGGCTTACTCGCGAGCTGCAGAAGGGGCAGGGGATTGAAATCTTAAAGAAGCACAACCTCTCCGACCATCCCGGTCTTCTCGTCAACCTCGCTCTCGTGCAGTTAAGCCGCGAACAGATTGATGAGGGGCGCCATACTTTACGGCACGCCCTTGCCCTTTGCCCTGGCCACCCCGACCTAATCTCCATTCATCATCACTTTTTTCAGAACTTGGAAAGTGTTGACTGAAACGTATAGAAGAGATTACTCTCTTTCTCCGCTGCTCGGGTGGTGGAATGGTAGACACTAGGGACTTAAAATCCCTTGGGCTTTTGCCCGTGCGGGTTCGAGTCCCGCCCCGAGCAAACTTATTTCCAATAGCTTAGGCTGAAATGCAGCCTAAGCTCTTTTCTTAGAGGGTAATTTTGTCCAACCCCTGTCCAACTTTTTGAAGGATAAGCAGGAGAGAAATTGCTCAGCAATCATTTGCGTTTATGCTATTCTGTGTCACTTCTGTAGAAATAATCGCAAATAAAAAAACGAGTGAAAAAAGATTTCGATGTAGACACAGTTTTGAGAAAGCCTCTAATGGCGCATTTATCAACCACTGAAAATGGAGAGCCGAGAGATTCACCTGTTTGGTTCATCTGGGAAGAGGAGCGTATATGGATTTTTGGGACAAGTAAGGACAGCTTTGTCAAACGGCTAAGGACAGAACCAAGGTGCGCTCTGGTAGTGTAAAAAATTGTGTGCAAATTCTGAGGTGACAAAAAAAGGTCATGGCGTATGAAATTCTCCATTAACTTCAAAACCAATGGAGGAGCCATGACCAAAAAGAAGAATAATTCACTTAAAGACGAGATGAAAGCCC
>JAFIGI010000026.1 GCA_020831465.1 Chlamydiales bacterium | reverse complement strand
TGCTTTGAATCATATGAACAAATTCTTGATTCTTGTTGCGAAGCGTGGAATTCGTTTACCGCAAGATCGGGAGCAGTACGCCAGTTATGCACAAGGGATTGGGCTAAAAATTAAAATTTATTTTTCCGAAATGGTATAATAGCCCTCCCCTCCACTCCCGAAGCCATAGCTATGAAGCCCTGTCCCTAGGATGTAATTGACGCCGTACCATGTGAAGCTGATTGCAAAAAAGCCTAAGGCGGCGCCAAGTGCAAGGCCGTAATCCCCGATCAGGCGGAAAAGATAGCTGTGGATTACAAGTAAATAGACGCAGCCGGAAACAAAGGCCCACGACTCTTTAGGGTCCCAATCCCAAAAACGTCCCCAACTTTCAGCTGCCCACACACCGCCAAGCAGCGTCCCCATCACGAGCATCCCGGTTCCGATGTAGAGCGTTTGGAGGATGACCCTGGGAAGCGGCGCGTAGCTCTGTCCTCCCCAAACAGAAGCGATCAAATAGATATGGGACAAAACCGAAGCGAGTAGGAAGAGACCGTAACTGCCTACGACAAGCAAAACATGAGTTCCCAGCCAGTAATTGGAATCAAGTACGGGTTGCAGACTTTCCATCTTCTCGTTGAGGCGGCTGAACCAAAAAATAAGCAAGATGATTCCCGCTCCAACCGCACCTGCCCAAAAAATGACCTTTTTTTTCGTCAGCCAACCGAAAAGAAGGCTGACCAAAGCCGCCGTCCAGGGGACGTAGAGAAGGGTTTCGGCCATGTTAGAGACGGGCGGACGCTTGAGGACATAGATGCGCGCAGCGAGCAGAAGGGTATGAAAGAAAAAAACGCTGAGAAAAACCCAACTTCCCGCTCGGTGCGAAAAAAAGAGGATAACGGCAGCCAAAGCATAGCTGCAGATCAACAGAACCAAAAAGGGGTAGGTAACTAGCCAGAATTCAACTTTAATCTGCGTCATCGTGGGGTAAGCAAGATGTTTTGAGGCAGCCTGCAACATATTTGTCCCTTCAAGCAAGCTATAGCCCTCTTTTAAATGCGCGTCGAGCCGCTTCCAATCGCGATTGAGATAGCTCTCGCGGATGGAGAGGAAGAGAGGATCGGGATAAGGCGTCGGATTTTTTCCGCCTCTTTCTAAAACGTCGAGTGGAAACCACTCTCCTGCATGCAAGCCCGGCAGAAATAAAGCTCCCTTTTCTTCGGCAGAGGCAAGAGGGCGAATTCTTCCTTCGTAGAGGAGAGGCAAATCGCCTGACAGCTCATGGGCGGCAAGATGCGAAGTAAAAAGGATCAAGAGAATGAGCCATCGCATAGACGGCAATTTTATCCTTTTTAACATTTCGAACAAGAGTAGATGCTGCTTTCCGGGCATCCTGTCGAGTTCAGAAGCTATATTAAAACTTCGAAGTCGGGAAGTTCGGGCAATTTAAGCCTTTACGGTGTGCGCTTTTTCTTTGATCGATTTAAAAAGGGCGTCGTAAGGGTCGATAAACTTCTGAATCCCCTCGTTCACAAGCTGGCTTGTCACAAAATCAAGGTCGATCTCGACCTTTTGAAGATTTTCCAAATCGCTCTTAGCTTTTTCCAGGTCCTTTTCCACCGCTCCGGCCACAACTTTCCCATGCTCGCCGAATGCCGCAATGGTTTCATCGGGCATCGTATTGACCGTATGCTCTCCGATCAACGGCTCAACATACATCACGTCACTATAATTCGGATTTTTCGTGCTGGTGCTTGCCCAAAGAGGACGCTGAAACATCGCCCCTTTTTCCAGCAATGCCTTCCAACGGCTTCCTTGAAAGATCTTCTTAAATGACTGGTAAGCCATCTTTGCATTCGCGATAGCGATCGTCCCCAATAGCGACTCTGCCCGCTTCTTGACCCTTTCGTCTGATATGAATCGATGATGGAGCAGCTGATCAATAAGAACATCGATGCGGCTTAAAAAGAAGCTGGCAACAGAGGCAATCCGATCGATCGGCTGATTCTCCTTTGCTCTTCTTTCCAGGGCGTTCAGATAGGCATTCGCGACGCGCTCATACATTTTCACGGAAAAGAGCAATGTGATGTTGATATTGATCCCTTCGTAGAGCATCTCTTCGATCGCTCCGATTCCGGCGGAAGTTCCCGGAATTTTGATCAGGCAGTTGGGACGGTTGACTTCTTTGAAGAGCCGGCGCGCTTCACGGGCGGTTCCATCGGCGTCATGCGCAAGGTAGGGAGAGACCTCGAGACTCACATATCCATCGAGCATCTTCGACTCGGTATAGACAGGCTTAAGCAAATCGCATGCATCCTGAATGTCTTTGATGACTAGCGCTTCGTAGATCTCTTCGATCTTCTTCCCCTCTTTCGCAAGAGATTCGATTTGCGCATCATAGTCGTTGCTTTTCGAAATCGCCTTGTTAAAAATCGCGGGATTCGACGTGACGCCGCGCAAGCCGTGCTTTTCGATCCGCTCCTTGAGCTCTCCCGATTTGATCTTCTCGCGGGTCAAATTATCCAGCCAATAGCTCTGGCCGCACTCGATTAACTTCAACAAACTGCTCATCTTCCCTCCCTTAACTTTTTTACCTTCTCAATCACGTTCTCGACGGTAAATCCATAATGCTTGAAATTCTCCTTATAAGGAGCGCTTGCACCGAACGTTTCAACTCCGATTGTCACCCCTCCTTCTCCGACCCATTTCTCTTTCCAACCCAGCGGATGAGCGGCTTCGACGGAAAGGCGGGCTTTGACAGAAGGAGGAAGAACCTCGTCACGATATTCCTTTGGCTGCTCTTCGAAGAGCTCCCAGCTCGGGAAGCTCACCACGCGCGCGTCGATCTTTTCTTCGCTAAGCTTCTCCTGCGCTTTCAGCAGCAGCTCGACCTCAGAACCGCTCCCCATCAAAATCACATTCGGGAATTTTCCCTCTTCTTTGCGCAGCACATAGGCTCCCTTGGAGACGTTCTCGGCCTTCCCCAGCTCTCGCCTGTCGAAGATAGGCAATTTTTGCCGCGTCAGTACGAGGAGCGTCGGTTTTTTTCTCTCCATCGCCGTTTTCCAGGCATGCACCGTTTCGTTGGCATCGGCGGGGCGGATCACGCACATATGGGGCATGGCCCGAAATGAGGCCAAATGCTCCACCGGCTGATGGGTAGGACCGTCCTCGCCAAGACCGATCGAATCGTGGGTCATGAGATAGATCACGGGCAGTTCCATCAGGCAAGCAAGCCGGATAGCGGGGCGGGCATAGTCGGTGAAGATAAAAAAGGTCGAGGCAAAAGGAAGCACCCCGCCGTGCAAAGCTAAACCTGAAGTCGCGCCGCACATCGCATGCTCCCTCACACCCCAAGCGATGTTCCGGTTTGCATAGCGGTTTTTTTGGAAATAGTCGGAGCCGTCGATCAGAGTATTTGTCGAGGGAGCTAAATCGCCGCTTCCCCCGATCAGCCAAGGAACCTTCTTCGCAAAATGATTGAGCGCTTTTCCCGCTGCCTTGCGGGTCGCCATAGGCCCCTCTTGCGGTTGAAAAACGGGAAGCTCCTCGTCCCATTTAGAGGGAAATTCCCCCTTCAAGGCGGTTTCTAAACGGCTAGCCTCAACAGAATGCTTAAATTTGTACTCCCGCCAAATCAAGTCCCACTCATCGTTAAGCCATTTCCCCCTCTCTCCTGCTTCCCTCATATGTTCGACAACCTCCGTCGGAACCAAAAAATGCTTGGCATCGGGCCAGCCGTAGAACTGCTTGGTCAAAGCAACTTCCTCTTCCCCTAGAGGAGAGCCGTGAGCTTCTTTCGTATCATGCTTATTTGGAGAGCCGTAGGCGATATGCGAGCGGATGATGATCAGAGAGGGACGCTCCGTCTCGTTTTGCGCATTCTCGATGGCTTCGGCAATCGCGTCGAGATCGTTGGCCTTTTCTCCCAAATCCTGCACATGCCAATGATATCCCTCAAATCGCTTCGCCCGATCGTCGGTGAAGGTAATTTCAGTTTTTCCTTCGATCGAGATATGATTATCGTCGTAAAAGCAAATCAATTTTCCGAGACCCAAATGACCCGCCAAGCTGGCAGCCTCGTGTGAGGCCCCTTCCATCATATCACCATCGCTGCAGGAAACATACGTATAGTGATCGATCAAATTAAACCCGCCCTTATTGTAGACGGCGGCCAAATGGGCCTCGGCCATCGCCATCCCCACCCCGTTCATGATCCCCTGCCCGAGCGGACCTGTGGTCGTCTCGATTCCGGGAGTCAAGCCATATTCGGGATGACCCGGCGTCTTGCTGCCCCATTGGCGAAATTCTTTGATGTCATCGAGAGAAAGCGCATAACCGGTCAGATAGAGAAGGGCATATTGGAGCATCGACGCGTGACCATTGGAAAGGACAAACCGGTCGCGGTTAAACCAATGGGGATTTTTCGGATTGAAGCGCATGAAGCGTCTCCAGAGCAGGTAAGCGAGCGGAGCGAGTGCCATCGGAGTGCCGGGATGTCCCGAATTGGCCCTCTGCACGGCGTCCATCGCCAGCGTGCGGATCGTATTGATTGTCAGCTCTTCAATCGAAATCGTTTTCGTCATGCTCCACCATCTTTATATAAGGATTTTCGATCGCTCAGTTCAGCCGCGCGGTCATTTTTTTCTTGTCCATCTCGAACGCACTATGGAGCGATACAATCACAAAGTCCAGCTTTATAGCAGAATCAGTTGAAAAATGTAAAAAGTCGAGATTCACTTTATGATGCACAAAATTCCATTTGAAATGATAACTTAAAAGTAATGCCAAAACAAGTTGACGCCATTGTCATTGGTTCCGGCCCTAACGGGTTGGCTGCAGCGATCACGTTGGCTAGGGCCGGTCTTTCGGTTGTGGTCTATGAAGCAAAAAAGAGGATAGGCGGAGGGATGCGCTCCTCGGAGTTGACGCTCCCCGGATTTGTTCACGACATCTGCTCCGCCATCCATCCGCTTGCAATCTCTTCCCCTTTTTTCCAATCAATCCCCCTCGAAGTTCTTGGATTCGAATGGATCCACCCTCCGACGCCCCTCGCACACCCCTTTTTGGACGGGAAAGCTGCCCTTTTGGAAAACTCGATCGAGTTGACTGCAAAAAACCTTGGAGTTGACGGAGAAGCTTATACTCGGCTCATGAAACCCCTCGTCGAAGGATGGGAGAAATTCGGCCCCGACGTCTTAGCCCCTTTTCACTTTCCTCGTCACCCCTTTCAGCTTATGCGTTTCACCCGAGCCGCGGTGCAGGCTGCTGAGAAATTGTGGAATAAACGATTCAAAGAGAGAGAGGCAAAGGGCTTATTCGCCGGGTTAGCGGGCCACTCGCTGATGTCTCTCGACCGTCCGCTCACTGCCGCTTTTGCTCTTGTTCTTGGTATTCAGGCCCACCTATGCGGCTGGCCCTTTCCGAAAGGGGGCGCGCAAAAAATTGCCGATGCCCTCGCCGCCTATTTCCGCTCCCTTGGCGGTGAAATCGCAACCAACGCGGAAGTGAAATCTCTCGACGAACTTCCAAAGGCAAAACTCATTTTGTGCGATATCTCTCCAAAACAACTGATCACCCTGGCGGGAAACCGCCTTCCCGAAAGTTACAAACGCAAGCTTGAGAAATTCCGCTACGGCTCCGGAGTCTTCAAACTCGATTGGGCACTCGAAGGACCTATCCCTTGGAAGGCTGAAGAGGTTAAAAGAGCCGGCTGTGTGCATATCGGTGGAGAGGCAGATGCTATCGCAGCAGCAGAAAAAGCCGTTTGTCAAAAGAAGCATTCAGAGAGACCCTTTCTGATTCTCGCGCAGCAGAGCCTCTTTGATCCGACCCGCGCACCTGAAGGGAAGCATACCGCCTGGGCCTATTGCCATGTTCCTCCATATTCAGAAGTTGATATGACAGAGGAAGTTGAGAATCAAATTGAGAGGTTCGCCCCCGGGTTTAAAGAGTGCATACTCGCCCGGAGCAAAATGAACACTCGCCAAATGGAGAACTACAACCCAAATTACATTGGCGGAGATATTAATGGAGGCGTTCAGGATATCAAGCAGCTCTTTACACGCCCTGTCCACCTCTTCTCTCCCTATTCGACACCGCACAAAGGCCTCTATCTTTGCTCCTCTTCAACACCCCCGGGCGGAGGCGTTCACGGAATGTGCGGTTACCATGCCGCTAAGCTCGCTCTAAAACAAAGCGGGATTATTGCCCCCGCTAAGACTGATTAAACAAATCTTCAAATGCATTGAATTTTCATTTAAAACCCGATTTCAATTTCTTGTTCGGCATTTTTCCACTCATCCATGCCGCCATGAAAGTGCATGACGTTCGTAAAACCAGCATCCTCCAACTTGGCCGCTGCATTTTTCGAAGCAGGACACTCCGGACCGGAACAATAGACGATAACGGGAGCATTGTGGTCGACAACTTGGCTTTCCACCTGTTTGACAAAGTTGGGACTCTCAACGGGAACATTGACCGAATGGGGAATGTGCCCCCCTTCAAAAGAAGAAGAAGAGAGAACATTAATAAGTGTAATATTTGACTTTTCTTTTTTCAAAACATCTTGAACTTCTTCTATTTTTATCTCTCTCATAACAACCCCTTTATAATATACTGAAATTTATATATAATTATTTTAAAACAATAATGAGTCTTAAAGCTACCTTTAATTAAATGGATATATATCAACGGCTTGAGGAAAAAATCATCCGAACTAGAGGGTTCCCCCGCCCTTGGTCGCATAATCCCTCAAGTTTTAAAGAACGCATTGCAATCGCATTAATCGCGCTGCCGGCACTCTTCATTTCCCTTTACCTGGCGTTTTATCAATGGGAATTCATCGATACAATTTGGGATCCTGTTTTCGGAGACGAGCAGAGCCGGGCTGTGCTCGATTCAAACGTCTCCCGCCTTATGCGTGAATGGTTTGTGATCCCCGATGCCTTTTTGGGATTTTTGTCCTACTTGGGAGATGTCATTTTCGCGCTTGCCGGATGTCGAAGAAGGTGGCAATACCGCCCATGGCTTGTGATGATTTTCGGCATCGACGTAATCCTTCTCGGAATCGTCAGCGCGATATTGATTTTTTTACAGGGCTTCGTCGTCGGCGATTGGTGCATGCTCTGTATAGTCACAGCGATTATCTCCTTGATGCTTGTCGTGTTGGCTGTAGACGAGGTATGGTCTACCTTTATTTATCTAGGGCGATTTTAGAAAAAAACGAAGAGTCCTTCGAAAATCTGGAAAGTATTTTGGGGATTTCCTTCTGAAGAAGCGATTGAGGTTGGACAAAGCATGGTGGTAAAAGAAGAAGATGTGGGCAAGAACATTTGAGTTGGTCTTAGCGATTTGGCTTAGCATAAGCTGGATTATTTTCAGGTATGAAGGCAATGAGTTCCTCCTGTTATGGAACGATTTTTCCTGCTTTGTTTTAATGGGATCCTTTTCCCTCCTCTCCTACCACGAGAGGCTCCGCCATATTCACTTGTTGAACTTTCTTCTCGGCGCTTGGCTTTTCGGATTCAGCTATCTGATCCGCCATTTGGGCATGAATCCGCTCGCAGAAAATTATATGTCGGTCGCGCTGCTTCTGCTCATCTTGTCGATCATCCCCACCCACACTCACCGTCCACCCATTCAATGGATCCTTTTCATGGTTAAAACTCACCTTACGCAAAAATGAAGGAGTAGAGAGTGAGCGAGGCAAAGCCGCAGCCACTCTATGATCTTTCATTTTTGCGTAAGGTGAGTTAAAAGAAAGCGAGAGTTATGAATCCTACTGAAGAAGCGATTTCCAAATATTACGAGATCTTTCGCAAAGGGATCGATACGGGAGTCATGCATGTCGAACAACTTCCCTTTGACGATGACGTGCGCATCTTGACGCCGACCTTTAAAATGGCCGGAAAAGAGGAAGTATTCGCTCTCTATCTCGAATCAATCAATACTATCAAGAACTTGGAAGTTAAAGAGTTATTCATCTCAAGCCACACTGCGTGCGGCATTGTTGAATTCACGCTTTTTAATGACCCTGCCCCCGTCCTCACAGCCGACTGGTTCCATCTCAAAGAGGGGAAGATCGCCAAGATCCACTTTATCTACGACTCGGCCGCTTGGGAAAAAGTGATTCAAATATGAGCGGGATCCGCTTTCGGCTAACCGAGCCTCGCCTCTTCTTTTGTCCATCCTTCAGGTGTTAGGCGGTATTGAACGCGGCGGCTTGCAGTGTAAGGAACCGCTAACTCGAGCGACTCCCAAAAGTCGGGATGAAGAGTCACGATCCCCGACGTTTCGGGAACCTTCTCAGGCGCTTTAAGAGGTGGGTCAGCCGGATCATAGTTGATTCTAACGTCCTCACGGATTTGCTCCCAATAGTACTCGGCTTTCTCAGGAGCCTTCCTTTTCGTCTCAAGCACCACGTTCCCTGACGCAATTAATTGCGTCAGTTTATCATCGCTGACCATGCAGATCGATACCGTCGGATGTTTGAGCATCTCTTCCCATTTCTTTGTGCCGGTATAAGTCAATAAGATAATTCTTCCTTGCTCGTCAAGATCGTAGATCCGCATCGTGCGGCAATTCACTCTCATACCCTGCGTCGCCACGACACCGAATAGAAGATTCGCCGGAAAGTTGAATTTTTCCTTAAACAAAAGGGAAATATTGTCGGGACAGAGTTCCATTTCGTGTAAATATACGCCATCAGGTTAAAAGGATCAAACCAAAGAACACACAACTACCTTAATTTCAAAAACGGAAAACGATGACCTCTATTACTGATTGCGTTCCATTTAACCGCTTGCTATACTCTCCCGACTATGAATAATAATCCAGCCATCTATGTTTTGTTTGGTCGCCCGGGGGCCGGCAAGGGGACATTTTCACAGACTCTCCAGTCACATGGATATTTGGCTATATCCACAGGCGATATCACAAGAAAAGAGGTCCAATTCCAAACGCCCTTCGGGGTAAAATACAAAAAGGCTATTTTGAATCATATCACCGGTGGAGTCCCGAGTGAAGAGATTCAAAAAATAGTCGAACAAAGATTAGAAGAGTCTTTGCAAAATCAAAATGGGGCTATCCTCGACGGATACCCGAAAACAGTTGAACAGTGCCGCCTTTTAGAACGTTTTGTCGAGAAATTTGAGCTTGAAGATCGCATTGCTTATCTTCTTCTCGACGTAGAAGAACAGGAGGCGGTCGAAAGAATTTTATTTCGTCAATTGTGTGTGCAATGCGGGCAAATCTACAATTTGAAATGGTTAGCGCCTAAGGTTAAAAATACGTGCGACGCCTGCCAAGGAAAACTCTACCAACGCCTTGATGCTTATATGGAGAGATCAAAAGAGAGGATCTACAAATTTAAAGAGCAGTATCGTCCTATCCTAGATTATTACGAAGGCCGTCTCAAGGTTCTCAACACGACCGCTCCCCTGAAAGAATGTATCGAAATGTTTCTTAAATTCCACAATTCATTCAAGCAAACAAACCATGCATCCACCCTTAAGTCATGACCAAATTAAGAGTTGGCATACAAACGGCTACCTTATTTTGGAAAATATCCTTGGACACGAAGAAGTCGACCGATTGCGCAATGCAGTTGAAGATATAGTCGAGCTCCATGAACGCGAAAGTGTTAAGGAGAAAAACACCAGCTGTATACATGGAAAGGATTATTATAATATTCATAATCCTTTAGAATATACCGATGCCTTCGATTACCTGATCGATCATCCGCGTCTATTCGACACCGTCACTTTTTTGATGGGGCCTTTTATTGAGGCTATGAGCCTCCATATCTTCGTCCGCCACCCTAGTTCGGCAAAAAATTCGAACATTGGAAAATTTCATACGGACTCGGGGCCTGTCTTACAACAAATCTTACCAACTCCGGAGAATCTTCCTCTTCAACTCAAATTTCAGTTTTTTCTGACCGACATCACAACGGAGAATGCAAGTAACTTCACTGTCGTTCCGGGGAGCCACCTAAGGAGGGTGCGTGAATACAATCCATTCTGCCTCGTCTCTGAGTGTAACTCCTTTTTGGAAAGAGGAGAAATGCCCCCGGATGCAGTCCAACTCAAGGTCAAGGCGGGGGATGTGCTTATCCACGCCCTTACCGTTTGGCATGCAGTCGCTCCCAACCTCTCCCAAATATCTAGGAAAAGCATTTCTGTCCGCTATGGCCAGATGTGGTTTAAAAATTATTACTCCCATATCTCTACAGCCATCTTAGAGAGAATGACACCCCGCCGGCGACGCCTTCTTGGAGATTATGGAACAGCTAAAAAGGGGGATTACGCCTACCGGCCTCCTGAAGATCAACTTGAGCTCATTCTTGGTGAAAAATCCAAGAAGTTCGGGTGGGAGGCTACAGTTTTGAGCGGATCGCTTCTTTAATTTTTTGAAGAAGATGCACCTCAACGACAAGCTCTTTGTCGTAAGGGGCGTAGTTCTTCCCCCATCGCGTGTCGATAAATTCACACCCCCCAAATATACGTTTTGTCTTATAACGAGGAATCAAATGGACATGCAAAGCATCGAACACATTGCCCAGAGCAGAGTAATTCATTTTGTCGGGCGAAAAGAGGCTGTTCACCGCCTTTTTATACGCATTGCCTATTTGAAAAAATTCATCACGCTCCTCCCCCTCGATATCCATCAAGTCGCGCCCTAATGACCGGCGCGCCAATAGATAGGCCCGCCCTAAATAGCTTTGGCACTTGTGGAGGTAGAGGATCCAGTGAGTGAACTCTTGAATTTTCAACATCTCATAGTTAGATGAATTTTTTAACATTGGACTCCAACAAATTTAGTTGATTTAGATATTAAAGCCTGCTAGATTTTCTTCCTAAAAATTGAAAAATAGCGCTCAGAAGATTGAAAAAATCAACTTGTCTCAACAAAATTTTAAATGAAAGCACGCTCGATTTTTTTTTAGAAGCTCATAATGCTCTTTCGGCGAAAATTGTAGAAGATGCGGGTTTTAAAGGAATCTGGGCAAGCGGCCTCTCTCTGGCTGCAACTTTTGGCGTACGTGACAACAACGAGTTGAGTTGGACTCAATCTCTAGAAGTTTTGGAATTTATGAGTGACGCGACCTCTATTCCCATCCTATTTGATGGAGATACTGGGTACGGAAATTTCAATAATGTCCGCAGGCTGGTCTCCAAATTGGAAAAACTAGGAGTTGCAGGAGTTTGCCTCGAGGATAAAGTCTTTCCAAAAGTCAATTCGTTCCGTACAGGAAAAAACCAGCAGCTCTGTTCAATCGAAGAGTTTTGCGGGAAAATCAAAGCCGCTAAAGATACGGTTCAAGATTCCGATTTTTGCCTGATTGCCCGTACAGAGGAATTCATCACCGGAGGATCTATCGAAGGGGTCCTTGAAAGATGTACAGCATATGTCAAAGCCGGAGCCGACGCCGTCCTAGTTCACTCAAAAAAATCACATCCCGAACAGATCCGCACCTTTATGAACCATTGGGATCGTTCATGCCCGGTTGTGATTCTGCCGACCACTTTCTACGAAACCCCCTCTACCCTTTTCGGCGAATGGGGCGTCAGCTTGATCTTATGGGCCAACCACATGGTGCGCGCTTCGATTTATCACATGCGCAAGGTAGCTGGCGAGATTTACTCTTCTCGCTCTGTCGCAGATATCAATTCCGAAATTGCTACATTGGAAGATATTTTCAAGTTTCAAAACGCCGATGAGCTCGACGAAGCGGAAAAACTCTATCTACCTTAGGAAGAAGAAAATGCAAGTAGTGATCATCACCGATTGTTGGGACGTATCCTTTGTCGAGATGCATCAAACACTCATAAACGAGCTGAGTGGCTATCAAATCGCTCCCCCTTTGATTGCACCTGCTGTGGCGGTCAAACCTTTTTCCGTAATGAATGCCGCTTTTCACATCCGACTGCTTGCTGAACTCTATCCACCTAAGGATACTATCTTTGTCGTCGTTGTCAGCGGTGTTGGGACAAATCCTGCACGCATTTTCGGACGGACCAAGACAGGTTTGCGTTTTGTAGGAAACAATTCGGGATATTTCCAATGGCTCCTCGAAGATTTTGGACTGGACTCTCTGTACGAAAATAAACTCAACAGAGTCAAAGAGGGGCGCTCTTTCGGAGGAAAATATGCACAAATACCGACCGCTGCGCGACTTTTAGCCGGCATCCCTATGGAGCAGATCGGAGAACCGAAGAACGCGGATTTTTTGTCACCCTTCACGATTCCGGAGGGAACGGTTGTCCATATCGATAATTTTGGGCTGATGAAAATTAAGGCTGAGCCATTATCGACCTTTACAGAAGGAGAACCCTTATGCTTTAGCCTCAATGGCACCCCAAGGGTCGAAGGAATCTATACCGAAAAGATGAAAAGACAAGTCGACGGTACATGGACGCTCTATTCAGGAAGCTCTCTCTATGGCCTTCCGGAACTTGGACGCGTGCGCTCGAACAACTCCGCTCAAGAGCTGGGAGCCGAAATCGGCGACAGCATCACCTGGAGGTAGCAAAAATGAGAGTTGCCGTCTCCCTACTTAAGCAGAATGTCGCATCCTGTTTGATGAAATACGGCGTCAAGAAAGGAGATGCCTCGACTTCGGCAGATGTACTTGTAGAAGGCACCCTTCGCGGGTATTCCCAGCATGGAGTCGACCGGATTTTCCAAATCGTGGAAGGGTTTAAAAATGGTACGGTCAATCCCCGTTCTCTCCCCGCGAAACGGGTTGATTTTCTTTCAGCAACCGTTTTCGACGCAGAGTTCGGCCTTGGTTACCCAATCGGCAAGAAAGCGATGGAAGAGGCGATTGATAAAGCGCGTGAGACAGGCGTCGGCGTTTCGGGAGTTATCAACTCCTCTCATCTGGGTTATCTGGGATATTATGCGGAGCTTGCCTCCACTTCGGGTTGTGTCGGCCTAGTGATGACGGTCTCCTCCCCCGCCGTCGTCATCAAAGGAGGAAAAAAGAAAACATTTGGGACAAATCCGATTGCCTATTCGTTTCCGCACGACCCCCATCCCATCACAGCCGACTTCTCTACCTCAAAGGCGACGCGTGGCAAAGTCTTTCAATATTTAAGCGAAGGAAAACCCCTTCCTCCCGGTTGGGCTGTTGACGTCCATGGAGTGGAGACAACCGATCCATTCGAAGCGCTTGAAGGAGGGCTATTGCCTCTTGAAGGAGGCGTCAAAGGCTCGATGCTCTCTCTGCTTGTGAGTGTTTTGGCCGGAAGTTTAATCGGCGGAGTGATCAATCCCCATGTAACCGGAACCCGCTACATGAGCGAGAAGCCGAATAAGGGGGATCTTTTTATTGCGTTTCATATTGAAAGCTTTACCGACTCTCGCCGCTTTTCAGCCGACATGCGCGCGCTTAGCGAATGGATCCTTTCCGATGAAGCAGATTTCCGCATACCCGGCTCCCGTGCGCATACCGCGCGAACAGAGCTTACGGTTGAAATCGATCAAAAAACCGCCGACTTTCTGGAACTCTCCATGCATGGATCCCTTTCGTGAAAGAAAAAGTTGCTAAAGCTTTAAGAATTTTCCAAGAGAACGGAAAAGAAATTGAGGGAGTATACGACCTTTTGGTACGTGGCGGAGTCGTAAAAGAAAAGGGATGTGTCGAGAATTGGTCCGATTTGGACTTAAGCGTAATTGTCGAACATATTTCCTTTCGTGTACACAATCAAGTGAAAAGTCTTTACCGAGAGATCAAACAGATTTTTCCCTACAAACTCTCCATCACATGTGTAAGCAAGGCCGATTATTTAAGCCCTGTCCATCATCACGGGATCAAACCCATCTATTATACTTACCATCTCTCCCAAGCCCGCTCTCTGTTAAAGGGAGCTTTTCCCTCTTATGCACCCTTGAGCCTCGAACGGCAGCAAATCGACTGTTTGTATCATACTTCCTATCTGATACATGAGTTGAGAAAAAAATATCTCATTCTGGAAATGGATAATAGCGCTGATACCGAAGCATTTTTATACTATGCGATCAAGCGCGCGAAGCACTACATCCGCGATGTCCTCTTCGTCTTGACAGGAGTGAGCAGCGAGGAGATCGACTGCGCCCTCTTTGAGGAATGGTTTCCCGAAATCAATCCTCTCTTTCCCGACAAACTCTACAAAATGAAAAACCTCTTTCCCAACCTGAACAAAGAGGCCTCAATCGAAGAAATTTTAGATACTCTTGAACGAATGCATGATCTTTTTCTCGTTAAAAGAAACAGTGGAGTACGTGCTGATGATGTAGATAAAAGCATTTAGGCTTCAAACCTAAATGTTTTTTTGTGAAAGAGGACAAGATGCTCTACGAACACGTCTTATCTTTTTTTCCGCCAACAGAGATCAGGATCAACACACCGGCAGCCATCCCGACTAAGCCGAGAAGCATCTCTCCCATTGGAGGCATTTGCATGCCGGTGACTTGGAAGAGGCCGCTGAAGAAAAGATAAACTGCTAAGAAAATCATCCCTAAGATTCTAACTACACACATACTTACCACCTCAATGGTTTTTTGTTTATACGGAATATAGAGTAATGCAAAATCCGTGCCAATTTTATGCATAAAGCATAGATGACTCAAGTTGAGTTAGATCCGACATTCAATTTCGTTTGAAGATAAATTGCTTTGCCTTGCGGACAGAGCTCGGGTGGTGGGCAATCCAAAAATGGGGCGAGGGGACTGTTTCGTGAAGATGGGGGGTGGGCAGGCAGGTCTCTTCACACGTGACTTTTTTGTCGTATTCACCCGCAATCACCAGCACCTCCATCCCATCAGGAAAATTCCCCAAATAGTCGAAGTTGGGCGCGGTCGTCAACTCCTCTCCTGCATACTCGCCCACTACACGGCGGACGAATGAGAAACGATGGAGGCTGCGTCCGAAAGCCGAACCCCCGTTTGGAGGCGCCAGCAAAACTGCTTTTCCCCGTTTCGCCGACTCTGGACAATCCGGAAGGTTGAGTGCGGCACGGACAACCAATCCCCCCATCGAGTGAGTCACAAAATAAATAGGCCCCTCCAAACACTGGAGTTCTTTGACCAAATCCACTGCGTGCTCTGCAATTGTTTTTTCTCGGCTTGGATAGGTCCAATTAATTACATGGCATCCCTCCTTTTCGAACGCGCGGGCCAAGGTCGACATATTGCCCCCCTTTCGCATAAAACCGTGCACGCAAACGACCGTCCCCTCTTGCCCCATAGCGGTGACGGCATATAAAAGAAGGGTAAAGAAAAAAGACGTTTTCATGGACCGATGATAGTTGAAAATAAACATCTTTTTCATCTAAAAAATCTTTTATAGTCAAATAGATTGAATTTTTTACTTCATCCGCGTATTCTTACTGCATGACTTATTCAACTGACCTACGAGAGAAAGTACTACAATTTGTAGAAAAATGTGGTTCGATTACAGAAGCGGCTCGTGTATTTGGAATTT
>JAFIGI010000053.1 GCA_020831465.1 Chlamydiales bacterium | reverse complement strand
AGGGCTTTCATCTCGTCTTTAAGTGAATTATTCTTCTTTTTGGTCATGGCTCCTCCATTGGTTTTGAAGTTAATGGAGAATTTCATACGCCATGACCTTTTTTTGTCACCTCAGAATTTGCACACAATTTTTTACACTACCTATAAATTCCAATTTATTGATGATGGTCTTGTTTGGACTCTCTGGGCTTGCAATTGGAGTTGCTGTAACTTTGATTACAGTTAATCTCTCCGATTCGGGATTAGAAACAAACCAAGGTGAAATCATGGGAACGCAACAATCACTTCGAGTCTTAGGAGACGGAATCATTTGTTTGTTTGGAGGAGCGCTTTTGTCTCTTTCTCCAAAGATTATTCTGATTTTAGCAGCAGTGATTGCACTTGCCACTTTGAGCTACTTTAATTTTCGAATTCGCAAAAATATACCCTTGCAATAGATGGAAACATCAGGAAATGTTCCAGCATGAGCCCGTTTAAGCGTATCTTTCCCGTATTTTTAATCGTCTTTTTCGGATATGTCGGCTACAGCCTGATCATTACCATTTTTACACCGATGCTCCTGCACGAACAAGGAAAGCTCCTCCCTGTTGACGCTCCAACTGAATTGCGTATTTTAGCTCTCGGATTTCTCCTCGCCTACTATCCTTTCGGCCAGTTTATCAGCTCACCCGTATTGGGCGCCCTTTCCGACAGATTTGGAAGGCGCCCCATTTTACTTTTTTCCTTGATTGTCACGACTGCCGTCTATTTGATCATTGCTCTTGGGATTCGCCTTAATAGCTATGCTCTTGTTTCGGTCGCCCTTCTGATCGCTGGTTTGGCTGAAGGGAATACGATCCTTTCGCAGAGCGTCATTGCAGATGTCGTCCCCAACAAAGAGCGCGGACGCTTCTTCGGCTACGCCTATTTGAGCGCCGCCATCGCCTTCATTTTAGGCCCTCTAATCGGAGGGAAGCTCGCCAATCCCGATTTTATCTCCTGGTTTTCCTACAAGACCCCGTTTCTCTTTGTTGCGAGCCTCCTCTTCGTTACCCTTCTTTGGATCTTTTTCGGATTTAGAGAGACCCATGCCCGGCACCATCGCGAAACGATCTCCTATTTTGAAGCCTTTACCAATTTGAAGAATATCTTCACCATGCGTCGCGTGCGCCCCTATTTCCTGGCCAACTTTCTCATCTTTCTTGGGATATTCGGCTTTTTTCAGGGATTTACGATTTATGCCGTGAATAAATTCGGATTAAGTGTCACTATGCTCGGGATTTTCATTGCCTGGTCGTCGATTCCCTTTTTAGTTGTGAATCTCTTTCTAACCGGTCCTCTTTCCAAGAGATTCAGCCCTCTTCAACTCGTAGCCTTTTCGGCATTGTGGATTGGGATCTTCTTGATCCTTGGCATTTTGCCCGATTTCCAATGGTCTTTATGGATTACCCTTTTTTTAATCGGTTCGGGGATTGCCCTCTGCCTGCCTTCCTGTTCGGCCATGCTGTCGCACGTTGTCGACCCCGGCGAGCAGGGGAGGGTTCTAGGGAACAACCTTTCGCTTCAATTTTTTTCAGAAGCAATTGTGGGTGTGGCGATTGGATTCGTTGCCTACTTTCATCTAAGGGTAACGGTCATTCTTTTCGCTTTATTAAGCATAAGCGGAGCGCTGCTGCTGCTCTACATCAATAGAAGAAAAGCGTTGCACTAAAGCCCTCTGATCGACTATTGTCGTGGACTTCTTCGGCCAGATAGCTCAGTCGGTAGAGCAGAGGACTGAAAATCCTTGTGTCGCCAGTTCGATTCTGGCTCTGGCCACTCTTTCGTTCCATTCTTATAGCAGAATCAGTGGAAAAATTTCTGGTTAGGGGATTTCTCCAGGGGTTAGGTTTCTTGCCTAATTGAATATCTATATTTTTGTTTCAGGACCTCTCCCAGGAAGTAGATGGACCTCTGCCTTTCGAATTCAACAAACCTTCCTTTTTTAGTTGAGCAAGCTCGTAGCGCAGTGTGCGCTCAGAAATTTCTTCCGAGAAGTGTCTGTATAACTCCCTAAAGGGGAGTTTCTCCCTTCTCTCAAAGAGAGCCAGAATAGCTTGTTGACGCTCTGTTAGCTCATTTGGTTTAGATGCCTGTTGGGGCTTGGCGCTTTTCTGAGAAAAAAGGGTGACGCGCATCGTTGTTCCGAGTTCAACCCATTCCGGCTCCCGGTATCCGCCTTGTCGACAAGCTTCTATCACCCTCTGATATCCGCTGCCCCACTCTTCCATAAGATGCAGTTCATGAAAAATTTTGGCGATTACCCTGTTTCGAATCCTACTCACACCGGCTTTTAGATCCTCCATCGTAAATCCAAACGGAAGCATTCCGGGATTTTGAATTTCGAGCCTGCCATCGAATATCGCGATTTGAATGCCGGAGGAACCTTGGATTGAATAATCGGCATGAACAAGAGCGTTGATCAGGATTTCTCTTATGGCAATGCTAGGGTATTCCGGTATATCCTTTCTCCGAATGTTTTCTATTTCGGCAGAAAGCTGTGTATTTCGCGAAATGAATTTAGGAACTTCTTCAACAGCATCTAACAGAGTTCCTTCTACTTCATGTTGATCCAGGATATGAGTCTTGGTCTTCCCCTTAAACCGGGCGCACCTTACACGGATTTCTGGAAAATATGCACCTCTATGCTCATTTTTACCAAAAAGGATCAATCCACCGACGGAGGGAGCAAATCCATGGTTTGAAGGAACTAATATTCCGATCGATCGAAGCTTCGTTTCATTAACATCTTTTTTTACCGTCTTGAATGCTCTTCGAACTTTTTTCAGGTCTAATCCCTCCTTGGATAGTTCAGGGATCGCTTGCTGATCGTATGATTGGTGAATGACCGATCGTTGAAGTTCTGCAATCATTTCCAAACTCGCCGGACGGCTTGTGGATCCCAAACGGATATAGACCCCTTTAGAGAGGCCTTGTTTTTTTAAATAAAATGGAGCTTTCCAATAAGAAACTTTAATAATCAGTAAATCTTTCTTGTTAACCGTTGCCACTTCTATTTCAGGTAAAAGAGATGGTTCAATGGCGTCAGCAATTGCATTTGCGATCTTTTCCTCAGCCCTGAGAACATCGGTTAGACCCACCAATTTTTTATCCGGAGCCACTCCGATTATTAAAGTGCCGCCTGCAGTGTTTGCAAATGCGACCAGAGTTTTAAGAATAGGTTGCAACGAAGAGAGATCCTTTTTAAATTCGAGAATCTTTGATTCGGGCTGAGCTAAAAGTTGTGCAAAATCCATAGAGAATATCCTGCAATATCCTGCAATATCCTGCAATATCCTGCAATATCCTGCAATCAGAATTTTTTCAACTGATTCTGCTATAATGATAGAGACTATAAGAAACTGGGGGGGGGGGTAGTGTAACATCGTTACACTACCCTTTTCTCCGATTATTGGGTTGCAACTAGAGCTTCGCCCTGAGATTTTCTGCGCGATATCTTGATGTACGCTTTGACCAATAGTAATATCCAGCAATCCAACTTTCCATTCGCTCAACGTTATTTTTTGTAACATCTGTATGCTGAGCAAATTGCATGCAAATTTTTCCTTTGTTAATACGGTATGAAAAACTTTCTTGATGATAATATTCGCATGCTTTTTGCATTGCAGTTGCGATCGGACATTGTTTTTCATTTTTAATGACCATGACCAAGTTAAAAAATTCTCCCTGGTTAAATTCTTTGGGAAAAGAGCGAATATCATTCTCATAGTTAACAAGATTTGCACAGCATTTTCTAAAACTTTGAAAATTTGGATTTGAAAACACAGAATCAGGAAGCAAGTCTTTCGGCAGTACATCGATCAAGCTAAACATAATTAATGTACCGCTGGTATCCATTCGTTTGATTAAATACGATTCTAGACTGGGGATCTCGCCTCTTAGACGATGATTGGCTTCCCAAAGCGTACCATTGCAGTAGGCTTTTATTTCCTCAGTAAAACGAAGTAGCCAGCTTGGTCTGGCAGTATTTCGAAGCTCTTCGAACAAATCAGAAAAACTTTGTATTAAAGGATTTCTTTCGGTCTCATTGATTTTTTGGACCATCGCACTTTCAATTTTTTGATGCAGATGCAAGACATCGTCGATATCTTTAAGCTCTTCAATGCAATCATCATAAATAAAAAGCCATAAGCCAAAGCACCCAATCGTAGTCAGTAAATCAACTGAATCGACATCAGGATAGGCCCTGCAAACGAATTCGGAATATTTCGCTTTTATGATTTCTTCTCTTTTTCTTGGATGGGTGGCGAGCTTAAATCGGTCAAGCCATCCAAGCATTTTTGTTTCAACTTCTTTCCAGCCAGAATGTATACGCTCTGATTCGGGAAAGGGTAAATCTAACCGGTTTGCAGCAAAGAGTTCATTTTCTGTTATGCGATCATAAGTTGGAAAACTACTCTTTTTTTCTGAAAAAAGTAATGAGACAGCGGACATCGTTTCTTCTCCCAAAAATTAAATAGGTTCTTTTAATTTTTTTATCTCAGGAAATCCACTTGCTGAGGCTAAAAGTTTGAATTGATCAAGAAATTTCAGAGTACTCGTGGAAGTCTCATCAGAGAGATAATAAAAATATTCAATAGTTACAGGATCTGCAGGAGAACGAAATCCCGGTTTTGGAATTAAAATTTTCACTTGCTGAAGAAATTGATTATCTATACTTATCAATTCGTCCGAAGGCTCTCTGAGAAAGCCCTTCTTGAGCACATTGAGTACTGCAGCTCCCTTTTCGAATTGGATTCTTATGTGATTGATCTCTTTTCCTGAAACTGAAGTAGGAGATTGAAATTCAAGAGGCAACCTTTGTTCTTCGAAACAGTGCAAAAACAACGTCTTTAGTGTTTGAACAGCTCCTAAACTTAAACCTTGCATTGTAACGCGATAAAACTCATTAATGTGCGTAAGCACTTGTGTTGCATGGATTTCCTCTATCTTCTTTTCGTCAATGACATCCTGAACGCTCTTAACAATCTTTCCCATGATGATCTGATCTTTCGCATGAGACTTGAGCTTCTGAAAAATTCTTTCATGAGTCGATAGGCCGGTGCCTACAAGTGGAGGATCCCCAGGAAACGATTCATTCAATTCTTTTTTAATTGCTTCAAAAGATGCGGTTAAGAGATTTTTATTGCCAAACATGCCTTCGCTGATAACATCTGTTATTTGTTCAGCCCACTGGTCTAAGCGTGTATTAAAAGTGGAAGCTGCCTCATCAGACTCCTTCGGAGAACAGGGCTCGATAAGGTAGTCTCCTTTACCATCAACTACAGAAATATACCCTCCTGCAATCGCACGTCTCCATTCTTCAATAGGCTGTGATGGGTTGGTCTGTTCGAGTTGATCCTTTATTTGGTCTACCAATCTTGAGTACTCAAGAGGAACACTTTCTCCTATTTTGGCTGCCGTTAAATTTTTCTTGCTATTTTTAATCAATTGTTTAATTGAGCGCTGTATCTCAGCATTGACTTTAGTATTTAAATAGCAAGCATCTAGTAATCTAGAAAGGTCATACAAAGTTAGAAAAATTTGAGTTCCTTTGATTTTCTTTTGTAGGTTCTGAAAAATTTCAACATTTTTTGTGTTGCTACCGTTCTCCAGTTGTTCAATTCTTAACTTATATGCATACAAAACCCTAATGATAAGCTTGGTACGTAAAACAGGATTTTTTTTCACGCGCTCCCAATCTTTTTTG
Organism: Chlamydiales bacterium; assembly: GCA_020831465.1. Classification (GTDB taxonomy): domain Bacteria; phylum Chlamydiota; class Chlamydiia; order Chlamydiales; family JAAKFR01; genus JAJACP01. Next base: position 23,622 of record JAFIGI010000053.1, on the reverse strand, counting down.
TAAGATTCAAAATCGTCAGGAAGCATCCTTTTTAAAATTTGTTTATTTTTACTCGACATAAAATCGGCTTCCTTCAGAGTATCAAGAACAAAAAATCCATTAAGAATTTCGTTAAATTTTTGACGCGAATCGCTGCTGATTGAAGAGAGATCTGATGTAGGCAGGTTATTAATATTAATTAAGCCGGAGAAAAAATCGATATTCTTAGTTCTTGAATCATGGTTGACTCCTTGAAGGGTCAACAACACATGTGCCTGCTCAAATAACGATTGGAAAATTGCTTGGCTTTTGATTTGATCCTTTGGGTTAGTCAAAGGATAAGTGATCATTAATTCTTGAAAATTTTCCCATGCTTCTTGCGTTTTTTTTAGCGTTTCTTGGTAAAGCTTTTTAGAAGCCTCTGAAGAGAGGTTTTCTATTTGATACGACTTCTCAGTCGGAGGCTGTAAATAATTAGTAGTCTCCCCTAATGAAGAAGTGCTAGATGATGTAGATCCACTCCTAACCTTCAATTCACCTTTAGAAGAATGGTCTTCAGAGATGCTTGGTAGTGATTGTGAGCTGTCAGAGCCTGTGTTTTGAATTCGTGTAGTCATATTTGTCCTGTTGAAAATTCGGTTTCGCGAAGTTTATATAAAACTTGAATTTTAATGTAAACCATTAATTAATCAACAAACCAAAATTTTTAGTTGTCTTTGATTAATGGTATAATCGATTAGATTTTTTTGCCGAGCTCTTGCGCGCGGTTATAGGCGGCAATGAAGGTCTCGATGATGCCGCTGCGCACGGCATGCGATTCGAAAGCCCGAAGGCCTGCGATCGTCGAGCCACTTGGTGAGGTGACCTTCCACTTAAGCTGAGAGGGAAGGTGGTTAGATTCATATAGTGTCGTAAGCGAACCTCCCATCATCTGCTTGATGAGTTCGTACCCCTCTTCGGCGGTGAATCCGATAGCGATCGCAGCGTCGACCATGGCGTCGATCATGGAAAAGAGAAAGGCCGGGCCGGAACCGGATAAGGCGGTGAGAGCATCGCATTTAGACTCAGGAATCCAGCGGACAAGCCCGAGAGGAGCAAAAATCTCTTCGATTTCATCTTGGAGAGAGAGCAGGGAGGAGTCTTCTGCTAAAGCAACGATCCCGTCGCCATAACGGACCGCAAGGTTGGGAATCATACGCAAAACCGGGGTGCTCGGAAAGGCCTCCTTTAGTTGGTCGGTGGTAATACCAGCCAGAATACTGACAATGAGCTTGCCGCCAAAATCTTTTATTTCTTCAACGGAAGTGTGGAAATCTTGAGGCTTGAAGGCGAGCAGTAAGATCTCGTCGGGGTAATGGCCTTCGAGAGGGGCGCTGCATACGCGAGCGGAAATCTCCTGGCTAAGAGCCTCAGCACGTTCTCTATGTTTGTCGTAAAGACTGACCTCTTTCCCATTCTCACTCAAGACGCGGGCAATAGCTCCTCCCATTGCTCCGTTACCGATTATCCGTATGCTCATGATATTAACTCCTTATATGATAATCGCCTTCGATTATCCACTTGTATGTCGTCAGCTCTTTCAATCCCATCGGGCCGCGGGCATGCAATTTTTGAGTGCTCACGGCAACCTCGGCGCCGAGCCCAAATTGTCCACCGTCAGTGAAACGAGTAGAGGCGTTGATGTAGACACTAGCCGAGTCGACGGCCTCGACAAAGGCTTTAGCATGGGCCTCCGTGTTTGTCAAAATTCCGTCGCTATGCCCGGTGCTGTTCGATTGAATGTGGGCGATCGCTTCTTCGAGGGAATCGACGATTTTAATGCCGAGTACAAGGCTAAGCCATTCAGTGCGCCAATCTTGAGGTTCGGCGGGTCTTCCTGCCTGTGTAATCTTCCACGCCTCGGGATCGAGGCGGAAAGAGACGTTTTTCGGCTCTAGGCGCTTGATCACTTCGGGAATAAAAGAGGCGGCAACCTCGCGGTGGACCAATAGGGTGTCAAGGGCGTTGCAAACCGAGGGGCGCTGGGTTTTGGCGTTGTCGATGACCTCTAGGGCCCGTTTTAAATCGGCACTTGCGTCGACGTAAAGGTGGCAAATTCCCATCCCGCCGGTAATCACCGGAATCAGGCTCTCTTCGCGGCAAAACTTGTGCAAGCCTTCGCCGCCGCGGGGGATAATCATGTCGACATACTGTTCGAGCTTGAGCAGCTGTTTGACCTGAGAGCGGCTCGTGCTTGCGATCAGGCCGATTGCCTCTTTAGGGAGGGTTGAGAGGGTCAATCCGGCGTGAATCGCATCCACAAGGGCGCGGTTGCTTCTCAGCGTCTCTTTTCCTCCGCGCAAAAGGGCGCAGTTGCCCGTCTTCAAAGCTAATGAGGCGACGTCAACGGTCACATTTGGCCGCGCTTCGTAGATGACGCCGAGAACCCCGATGGGAACGCGTTTTTTACGCAAAAGAAGGCCGCTGGGGAGTCTTTGCTCTTCGAGAATTTCGCCCACTGGGTCGGGAAGGGAGGTAACATGGCGGAGATCGGCAACGATTTCTTCCAAACGTCCCCCCTCCAATGAGAGACGGTCGATTAGGGCTTCGGGGAGGTTATTTTTCCTTCCGGCACGTACGTCCCGCTCATTTGCCCGTAGAATAGCGTCGCGCTCCTTTTCAAGGGATTGGGCGATCAGTTCGAGCGCGTGGTTTTTTTCGTCGGTCGTCGCGAGGCGTAAAATGTTGGCTGCCTGCTTGGCTTCTTGAGCCAATTGGATAATCATATTGAGAAGAGTGTTCCTACTTTTTTTCCGGAGATTAAGTCGAGAATCACATTTGGCGTCTTTGCCGATGCGATCACAGTCGCGGTCCCTTTTTGGGTCGCGAACTTAGCTGCCTGGAGTTTAGTGATCATTCCCCCGGTCCCGAGGCCGTTGGGATTGGTTTCCTTGGCGCAGCCGGAAATGGTTTCGTCGATCGAATCGATGACTTGAATGAGTTGTGCGTCGGGATTGTGGCGCGGATCGGCAGTGAACAATCCCTCCTGATCGGTGAGGAGGATCAATAAATCAGCCCCGATCATGTGTGCGACAAGAGCCGACAAATTGTCATTGTCGCCGACGCGGATCTCGTCGGTTGCCAAAGTGTCGTTTTCATTCACGATCGGAATCACGCGGTGCATGAGCATCGTTTCAAACGTTGCCTTCGCGTTCGCTGCGCTCACACTGTTCGAAAAGTCGTGCTTGGTTAAAAGGAGCTGTCCAATGAAGAGATCGTATATCGAAAAGAGCTCACTCCACGTCTGGATCAAGCAAACCTGCCCGATCGAGGCGAGCATCTGTTTCGAAGGGATGCAATCTCCAACGCTTTTTGCGGGAAAATGCTCGCGGGCAGCTGCTATGGCTCCTGAGGAGACAAGAACAATCTCATGCCCCTGTTCGTGCAGAAAAGAGACCTGTCTCACAAGCTCGATCATACGCGAACGGGAGAGTCGGGAAGTCCCATTGGTTAAAGAGCTGGAGCCTAATTTGATGACTATCTTCTTTTTCATACAGGGAGCGATTATACTATAAAACGAGATTTTTCATCTCGTTGATTCTGCCGACCGAGAAAACGCGCAGATTGCGCCGAAAGAGACGGAATGCGATGTGCTCTTCGGAAATCGGGTAGCTCGCCACAGAAGGGGTCAGCACGGCGTTGGGGACCTCCCAAAGCGGATAATCTCTCGGAGGAGGGGGACGGCTGTAGGCGTCGAGAAGGATTCCGCGGAATTTCCCACTTTTACCCACTTTTGCCAAAGCCTCCTCGTCGACCGCGCCCCCCCAACCCACAACGATGAAGATCGAATCGCGTTTCATTAGGTTGAATTCTTCGATCCCAAAAACCACCTCTTCGGTCTGCGTCTTGCGCAAGGCGGCCACAACCACATCGACGACCGGAAGCAAAGAGTGGAGATTCTCGAGAGGAAAAGTCTTTTTGCAGTCGGGATGGAATGAGCGCTGACGGCGTACTCCCCACGTTTTCATTCCGAGACTATTTGCCATCTTCACAACGGCGCTTCCTACTTCTCCGAGGCCGACTTGAAGCAGGGTCTTTTTTTGGATTGTCCATACGGTCTCTTTCAAGGGCCATTGCCAAAATTCAGAGGGATCGTGAGAAGCTGCAGGCCAATGAAAAAATTGCTTCGCAAAAGCGAGTACGCCTCCGATCACGAACTCGGCCATTTGGGGCACATTCTGCCCTTTGCTCAGCGTGATGAGGATATCGCCCTTTTTCTGGATTTCCGGCATACAGAGGGCATCGGTATCGGCGGTAGGGGAATGGATCCAGCGAAGTCGTGTCGCCCAACCTAGCTCCTCCTCATCGATACGGCTCCCATATAGGACCTCGATCTCACTCCAGGCGCTCGCATTGGAGCACTCGGTGACGATGTCGTAGTGGGGAAATTCCTGGCTGATAGAGGCCAACTCGTCAAAAGGGAGCGTCTCTTGGAAAAATATGGAGGGCATTGAGTAAAGTTCTTATTGACTATCAGCTTCTCTTTAGGTTATATTAGCCTCTATTTTTATCAAATTAGGTTTTTGAAACAATGACTGAATACGCAATCATCAAAACAGGAGGCAAACAGTACCGCGTCAAATCGGGAGATGTGATTGACGTCGAGCTGCTGGATGCCGAGGAGAATGGGAAAATCGAGTTCGCCGATGTTCTCTTGTTCCATGACGGGAAGGAAGCAAAAGTCGGCGCGCCGGCCCTTTCGAATTTCATCGTCCGCGGTGAAGTGGTGGAGAGTGTGCGCGGCCCAAAAGTGATCGCTTATAAATATAAGAAGCGGAAAAACTACCACCGCAAGATCGGCCACCGTCAAAATTACACACGTGTTAAAATTACGGAACTAGGAGAAGGTAATGGCTCATAAGAAAGGTCAAGGATCTACCCGGAATGGACGGGATTCCGAATCGAAGCGATTGGGTGTGAAAGCGAGCGCCGGGCAGTTTGTGAAAGCGGGGAGCATTTTAGTGCGCCAGCGTGGAACGAAATGGCATCCTGCGAAGAACGTAGGTCGCGGATCGGACGATACGCTCTTTTCATTAGTCGACGGGATCGTCTCCTTTCGTAAATCCAACCGCACTTTCGTCTCCGTTCAGCCCCTCTAATTTCTATCCCCAATCCCGGGTATGTTTACTGATCGTGTCATATTAGATCTTTTCGCCGGAAAGGGAGGAAACGGAACCGTTGCTTGGCGGCGTGAGAAGTACCTTCCCAAAGGCGGCCCCTATGGCGGGGACGGAGGGAAGGGAGGCTCTCTCGTCTTTGAAGCCGACGACCAACTCTCTTCCCTCGAAGCTTACCGCAACCGCCGGATTTTGAAGGCCGAAAATGGCGGGCAGGGGGGAGCGAACAACCGCAAAGGGAGAAATGGGCGCGACCTAATCATAAAAATTCCGCGTGGCACCCTTGTAAAGGATGCTGAAACGGGGGAGGTTCTCTACGATTTCACTGAGGATAAGGCGCGATGGGTTGTTTGCAAGGGAGGACGCGGAGGATGGGGGAATACCCACTTCAAAAGCCCCACCAACCGGGCGCCGAATTTCGCAACTCCCGGAAAATCGGGCGAGCAACTCAAAGTCGAGCTCGAACTAAAGCTGATCGCAGACGTCGGCCTTGTAGGCTTTCCCAATGCAGGAAAATCGACCTTTATCTCTCGAGTAAGCGCCGTTCCTGTCAAGATCGCCGCTTACCCCTTTACAACGCTGCGTCCTAACCTTGGGTATGTCATTCAAGGCGACGGATCGAGTCTGCTCATAGCTGACATTCCCGGGATCATTGAAGGCGCCCATCGAAATAAAGGTCTCGGTTTTGAATTCCTGCGTCACATCGAGCGAACCCGCGTACTCCTCTTTGTTTTGGACGCCTCGGGTTTTGAGGGACGCGATCCTCTTGAGGATTTTGCGACTTTGCGCAATGAAGTCACGAAATACAATCCTCAACTGGCAGAAAAACCATTTGCGGTTGCTTTGAACAAAATCGATACGGGATTTGTCGGCCAAACCTTCCGTCAGGAGCATCCTGATCTCCCCATTTTTGAAATCTCTGCTCTCACGGGTCAGGGTGTTGAAGAGATCATCGGTTTCTTAAACCGCAAACTCAGTATATAAATGAGGGCCGAAAAGAGAGCGATGGTAGCTCCTACCGGCCAATCTAGGCGATAGGAGATCGCCAATCCCCCCAGAGAAAAGGCAATATTCAACAAGACAGCGATCACCATCATTCGCGAGAGCCTATAGGTGAAGCTTCCCGCGATTGAAGCGGGCAAGGCGAGCATGCTCAGGACAAGAATAATCCCTACGATGTGGATCAAGAGGACTACGGTGAGGGAGATAAGCACAAGGAGGAGAAGATAGAGAGCGCCGACTCGAATCCCTTGAAGCTCAGCTTGCTTCTCGTCGAAACAAAGGGCCAGAAAGCGTTTATGGAAAAAAACAACCGTGATAAGAATCACAACATCCAAGATCGCCAAAATACTCAAATCCCACGGACCGACCCATAAGACATTTCCTAGAAGGAAATTCATCAGCTCGACATTGAAACCGGGAATTTGCGAGACAAAAATCACGCCGATAGCCATCCCGACAGACCAGATCATCGCAATAATCGCATCTTCTCGCTCTCGGAAGTGGAGGTGGACATATCCAATGATTAAAGCAGAAATAACCGCCGCGACAAGCGCTCCGTATAGGGGAGAGAACCAGGTGATTCCATAGACCCGCTGCAGCCAGAGCGCCGCTCCCAGTCCGCTCAAAACCGAGTGAGCAATACTCCCGCTGATCGAGACGATCCGCTTAACGACAACATAGGAACCGATCACTCCACTTGCAAAGGAGGCGCCAATGGCAGCAAGAACGGCCAATTGGAGTACGGGGGTTTGAAAGAGCGCCTCAATGAATGTCACGGATTCTCCTCTTTTGGATGGTAAAGCCCCAAAGCGAAATGTTCGCATACCTTTTCTTTTGGCATTTGCGTCACGGTTTTTTGGACGCACAGAAGGCGGTCGACGGATTCGACAGCGCGGTTCAGATCGTGGGTCACCATCAAAATAGTCAAGTGCTTGCGTAGCTCGCCGAGCAAAGAGTAGATCTCTTTTTCCGCAGCATGATCGACGCCTGAGGTTGGTTCATCGAGCAAAAGAAGTGCAGGATCGCAAGCTAGTGCGCGGGCGATAAGAACGCGTTGCTGCTGTCCTCCCGAGAGAACGGCAAAAGGGGATTTGAGGGCTTTTCCCATCCCTACCCTCTCTAAAGCCGCTTGAGCTGCTTCGATGTCGGTGGGTCGGAAGCGCCATCCGCTTCGGTTCAAACGTCCCCCCAGGACAACTTCCTCAACCGAAATTGGAAAATGGCGGTCGAAATGGAAGTTTTGGGGAACCCATCCAATACACTGCCTGATCGTTTTCGGCGGTCTTCCGAAGAGGCGGATCGTGCCACGGGCGGGTTTTAAAAAACCCATCAGCAGTTGCAGCAGAGTCGTTTTTCCTCCTCCATTTGGACCAAAAACAGCCACAAACTCTTTCTCTTCCAAAGAAAAAGTCACATCTTCAAGGACGGGACTTTCGTTATAGGAAAAAAAAAGCTCTGTGACGGTGATTGCACTCATTGGCGAAACGCCTTCGCTATTTCGCGCAGATTGTCGATGACATTTTCTGCGTAAGGATCAAGAAAGAGGCTCTTTGCTCCTAATTCTTTTGCAACCCGCATCCCACCCTTTATCGAATGTTGACGCTGCAAAAAGAGCGTTTGGAGCTTGAGCGCGCGTGCTTTGAGAATCAATTCGGTGAGGTAACGGGGTGTCGGTTCGCGTCCTTCCATCTCAATCGGAAGTTGCGTCAACCCGTAATCACGACATAGATAGCCATAAGCGGGATGGGAAACAAGGAGCGTTTTCGGCGCCTCTCTCAGAATGGCTGCCATCTCCAGGTCGAGTTCAGCGAGCCGCTTTTCGAGCCTCTTTAAATTTTTCCTGTAAATATCAGCATGGGAGGGATCGCGCTCGCTCAATGAATCGGCGATTTGGTGGGCCATGATGATGAGAAGCCGGGGGCTAAGCCAGATGTGCGGGTCGGCTCCACCGGAAAGACAGCATCCGCAACCCGCTGCCAGCAGATCGATTCCCTCCCTCTGGTCGACGATTTGGGTATGCGGGAGGGCTTTAATAAGGCGTTCCTCGAAACCCTCTCCAAGACGGAACCAAATCTCACCGGTGCACATCGAGACGACTTGTTTGGCAGTAGGCTCGTAGGTATGAGAGCTGGCGCCCGCGGGCACGATAATCTCGACAGAGACTCTCTCTCCTCCAATCTCCTCGACAAGATATTTTTGAGGAGCAATGCTAACAAGTACTCGGGTTTGGGAAAAACCCGAGAACCCCAAAAAGAAGAAACCTATGAGAAGGAAAAGACGCGACATTACCGTAAAAGTTTAAGCAGGTTTTCCTTTTCAAGCGAGCTTTTTGTTGTAAGTTAAGCTCGATTTACCTAAGATTTCCCCTCCTTTGGAGGAGTGTCCGAGTGGCCGAAGGAGCACGCTTGGAAAGCGTGTGTGCGCTAACCCCGTACCGTGGGTTCGAATCCCACCTCCTCCGCCATTCCTCCGCAAAAGAAGCGGGGAATCTCTCTCATTCCGAGGGTTCAAACCAAACAGCACCTTTGTTGTCTCTGGTTTTATATCAAATGTTTAGAAACGACTCCTTTTTTTATTTCGACTCATTTGACTCAAAACAAGGAAAAATCAAGAAAAATGAGCGCGTAACGTTATGACGCTACGTCTCTTTCATGGAATAAAAAAGCCCTATCCTCTAAAATGTTTTCACATGTTAGACGGTATTTTTCATTTTTTAACTCAACTGGATGAGATTTTTTGGGGGTATTTTGCCTTTATTCTGATCATTGTCTTGGGTTTGTTTCTCACGGTTCGAGCAGGATTTTTTCAGATCCGCGCTTTGCCCGCCATTTTTAAAACATTTTTTCATTTTTTGGGGCGCACGCCGGAAGGGGAACGCGGCGTCCATCCCCTAAAAGCCTTTTTCGCCTCTACCGGCGGAATGATCGGAATCGGGAATGTTGTAGGAGTCGTCACCGCGATTCAGTTCGGAGGGCCCGGTGCGCTTGTCTGGGTATGGATTGCCGGAATAATCGGTGCCATCGTCAAGTACTGCGAAATCTATTTAGGCTTTAAATACCGTCAGCCGAACAAAGAGGGAGGCTATGATGGCGGACCCATGTTTTTTCTTAAAAAGGCGTTTAAAAGTCGCCTTATTCCTCTGGCAGTTGCTGTCCTGTTATGTATTTACGGGGTTGAGATCTATCAATTCTCTGTCATCACAGATAGCATTTCCCAGAATTGGCATTTCAACCGCTTTGCCGTAATTGCCGTTCTGCTCAGCCTTGTCTTATACGCTTCGATCGGCGGTGTACGTCGAATCGGACAGATTTGTGCCCTCGTTATGCCCTTCTTTCTCATAATTTATGTGGCAATGGGCATCTGGGTTATTGGACAAGAATTTGTTCAGATTCCCGCAATTCTTGCGAATGCCTTCAAATCGGCCTTCACAGGACACGCTGCGGTCGGCGGTTTTGCAGGGAGCAGCGTCGTCCTTGCAATTCAACATGGGATTGCCCGTGCCGCCTATTCTGCTGATATCGGAGTCGGCTACGACTCAATCATTCAAAGCGAATCGGCTACCCTCTACCCCGAAAGACAGGCGCGTCTTGCGATTCTCGGCGTTGTACTCGATAATATAATCTGCACGTTCAGCATTCTCATTGTATTAGTTTCAGGTGTTTGGAAGTCTCTAGATCCGTTAGAGGGATCGCAGCTTATCCAAACCGCATTAGGAAGCTATTTTCCTTATATGGAGTACTTTATCCCATTTTTCTTTATTGTCACAGGCTTTACCACAATCATTGCCTATTTCGTCGTTGGGATTAAGTGCGCCGGCTATCTGACTCCCCGTTTTGGGAGACTCTTCTACATTTTTTATGGCGTCATAGCTTTTTGTTTTTTTTCCTTTGTTCCTCAAAACCAAGCGCTTCTGGTCATGTCCGTTTCTGGGGCTATGTTATTGGTTATCAATTTGTTGGGAGTTTTCCGCCTCAGAAAAGAGGTCTGCTTCGAAGAGGTTGAGATTCCATTAAAAGAAGAAGCATAGACTTTACATAATTCAATTTTAGTTTAATAATAGTAATAGAAACCTAATTAAGTATTACTATGTCTGCTGAATTTTGGATTATTTCAATAAGTATCGCAGTTGTTGCGATTGCTTTTGTTGCCCTTGTGATTTTTTTGGCGGTTACGCTCTTGTCAGTGCGCAAAACTGTGGCTGACGTCGATGACAAAATTCAGGCCTTCGAGCCTTTCTTCAGGATCGTTTCCAAGACCGGAGATGTTGTAGAAAAAAAAGCAAAACGCTCACTTGAGCATGCCGCTGAGATGGAAGAGGAAATGCGTAAAGAAGCGCTAGAACAGAGAGATCGCATATTGAACACGGCCGTTGAAGTGGCGCAGTGGACTTTGGTTGGCGTGGCCTTATGGCAAAAACTAAGAGAGAGGAAATAAGTATGCGTAAAAAATCTAATGGTGGGAAAGGGTTTGCTCTTGGAGCTTTGGTCGGAGGGCTTTTTGGAGGGATGACCGCACTGCTCTTTGCTCCTAAATCGGGGGAAAAGATGAGAAAGGATATCGCCAAGAAGTGCCACAAGGCGACCGATAAAGCGCACGATATGATGGATGAAGTGTGCGAGAGTTCGACCAGGTTATACAAAAAAGCAAAAAACGTGGCTGAAGATGCTAAAGATACAGCCTCTAGGATGCTGAAAAGAAAGCGATAGATATCCAATGTTAGGAAAGAAAAAGAAGGGCCGGTCCGATTCGGGTTTAGCCCCTAGTTTTGCTCTTGGGGCTCTTATAGGCGGCTTACTCGGTGGTGCTGCGGCCCTGCTTCTTGCCCCCAAATCGGGAGAGGAGATGCGCGAGGATCTGGTCGACCACTACCAAAAGGTTTCGAATGAGACTGCCGAGCTAGTGGATGCTGTATGCGACCATTCGCTCGAGATGATCGATAGGGCGAAGAAGATTGCTGAGGAGGCGAAAGAGGCGGCAGCAAAATATCGCGAACGGTAAGCGGAGAGCAGAATGGGAAATCATCGTAAAAAATCCTCACTCAAAAGCTTCGCTCTGGGGAGCATTGCCGGCGGGTTGCTAGGAGGGGCGGCTACTCTACTGTTTGCCCCTAAACCGGGAAAAAAAATACGTAAACGGCTTGCAAAAACCTATAACCGCGTCTCAAAAGAAGCTCACGATCTGATGGAAAGTCTCTGCGATACCTCGATTGAGCTTGCCGATAAGGCTAAGGAGATCTCTGAAGATGCCCAGGCCGCGGCCAGATGTTGTAAAAAAAGGTTCTGAGCCTAATCTTGCGTTATAGCAGAATCAGTTGAAAAATTTTCATTTTGACCTGCGTGAAAGCCCTGTGATTGATCGATCATAAGTGAACCCATATTTTCTAATATGGGTTGAATTATGATCGGTCAAGCCCGGAGCTTTGACGCAGTGAAAATATAAATTTTTTAAGTGATTCTGCTATAGATGACTTCTTAGAAGCCAAGCTTGCTTGGCATGCGAGCGGATACGTTCCACGAGCAAATCTGAAGTTCCCTGGTCCTGAGCTTCGTCGGTGAACTTAATAATTTCGTGGCAGTGCTCAACCATTTCCTCGTGAGCCCCCGCGAGTTCCTGCACCATTTGTTCGGCCGTTTTTACATCGAGCGATTCTTTCAGGCAGGAGAGTTCGAGAAATTCCTTCATCGAACCGGGAGCGACCCTCCCCAACATCCGGATTCTCTCAGCCAGTTCATCGATAGCTTCCTGAAGTTCCTCGTACTGTTCCTGAAGAAGCTTGTGGTACATGTAGAACTCTTTTCCAACCATGTTCCAATGATAATTTAGGGTTTTGACATAGAGAACGAAGCTATCGGAGAGAAAGTGAGCGAGTTTCTCGGCAATCTTGTCGATGATTTCGGGTTTAAGCGTCTTCATGTATCCATTAAATCATTAAAATTATGATTTGTCAATATTTTCGCTACAATAAAGAAAAGATTAAAGAAATAAAATGCTATTCCTTTTGAGTTTGAGTGTCGAGATTCATCATGGGGATTTCCTTTTTTGTCCCATTTCTTTATAAAAAGTGTATAAAGTCGATTAAAAGGAATTGTGAAAAAAAAAGAGCTAGAAGACTTTCTCCTAAAGGGGAATTTGAATCTCCTTCCCGCAACGTTTTTAGAGGATAAGGAGTCTCAAGTTTTGATGAGGGTTTCCTCTTTGATGCGCTACTGGCCTGACGAGGAGCTCTATCCCTCCCTCCTCTTGTCTCTTCTGCATTTTCCAAGGCAGTTCAAGAAAATTCGGAGCGTTGCTCATCTAGGCAGGGTGGTTTGTGCCGAATTTTTTTACAAAAAAAAGGTGATCAAAGCTTTAGACCACTTTCCAGAAAAGCGCCATCTCTTCCTAAAATTATTGAAAACCAGATTGAAGTTCCCCTTTGGGAGTAAAAGCGTTATGGGAATGGTGGTGGCGTTTAATTTAATGAAGCACCGCGAAGCATTTGAAGAACAGCATATTCTTGAAGCGGTACGGCGTGTCGTCCCGGGAGTCAAAGTGGTCAAGGGTTCCCTTATCGACCAACAGGATAAACAGAATCAAGTCCATACCGTCTATTTCGAAATCGAGCGGGAAGAGCGTCCGGAGTTTTCATTGGATGAGGTAAAAAAGTTGAGCCTTGAACTTCCTGATGAGTTGAAGGGATGCATCGAGCAGCTGGTTCCCATGACCTTTATGCGCCGCAATGAAGAAGAGGTCTACCGTAACGTCGTCACTCTGCGCGACCAGCTCAAGTCGCCGCGCGACATTCCTCAAGCAACGATTACCTTCGAAGAGCAGACGCAATTCGACCTCTTCTTTACAGTCGTTCTCTTGCGGATAACGAAGGATAAACAGCCCTCTGTCTTAGAGCTGCTGGAAAGAAGCTTCCCTGATACCGTTTTCATTCCCGATCGAATCGACTACGTGGGAACTTTGCGCAAAGTCTATCAAAAAGAGGCGACGGTTTTTCGGGTGCAGATCTCTAAAAGCTCTTTTTTCCGAAAAGACCGTTCGGTCAACCTATATAAAGCCAGACGTCATGTCGTCTCAATGCTCATGGAAACTCTTGGGCCAATCCGCGACTATAACGGAGGCTTGATTCTTAAGCAAAATGAACGGCTTGAGGACTTTTTAGCGCTGATGCCCAAAGTTTACGATGAGTTTTTTCTCGAAAACTTTTTCTATTCGATCACACCGATCGCGATGCAGAGCATCCTTCCGCCTGGAGTTGTAAAAGAATGGTTTCTCGCATTTTCCGAATTGCTAGACAAAGAACCCTCTCAAAAAGAGTGCTATCTTCTCTCTTGCCGGAAGTATGAAGACACCGCTATGGTAATTGTCCGCGCCGAAGACCGCTCATTCAAAGAGCCGCTTCTTAAAGAGATCAAGGAGTATGAAATCCCTTCCTTGGAGCTGGGTTTTTCTGAGGTCAATCATCACGGAACATTTTGCTTCGGTTTTCTTTACCGCCCCTCCTTGATCGACCACGAGATCGATTTCTGCCAGATCATCCGCAATTCGCTTGAAAAGTGGAGTCAAAAGTTAAGCGAAGAGCAGACATTGCGGATCGCAGTGCATGGGAATGAGCCGAGCCTCGATCCGCGGATCACCAAAGGAGATCAGTCTTACATCATTATAAAAATGTTATTTGAGGGTTTAACGCGCATCGGCCCCGACGGCAAACCCCATTTGGCTATTGCGAAAAGCTTTGAAGTGACTCCCGATTTCAAGACCTACACATTTCGGCTGCGCGATGCAAAATGGTCGAATGGAATGCCGATTACGGCTTATGATTTTGAATATTCCTGGAAAAACGCCCTCGATCCGCAAGCGAACTCGGTCTTTACCAATACTCTTTATGTCATCAAAAATGCCCGGCTTGCCAAGGAGGGAAGAAGAACCCTAGAGGAAGTGGGAATCCATGCCCTTGACGAGAAATCGCTCAGAGTCGAGCTTGAGTATCCGGTTCCCTACTTTTTGGAGGTTGCCGCCCATTGGACATATTCACTGATCAATAGTTCCATCGACAAAAAATACCCCGGTTGGGCCTATCAAGCGGGAGAAACCTATGTATGCAACGGACCTTTCAAATTGTCCGAGTGGCGGCATCACAGGATGATCACGGTTGAAAAGAATCCCTATTACTGGGATGCCAATTCGGTAAAACTAAACCGCATTACGATCAATATGATGGAACGTGCCCAAAGCGATGTGGCGATGTTGGAAAAAGGAGAGGTCGACATTCTTGGTCGCCCGACTACGACTTTTCCGATCGATGGCCTCTATCATACCTTCGAAGATGTCGAGAGTGAGACTTACAGGTTGAATGGAGTATTCATTCTCTGCTTTAACACTACGCTCTTTCCATTTAATCATAAAAAAATCAGGCAAGCCTTTGCTTCTGTGATTGATAGGGAGAAACTCGGGTTACAAGTGCCCCACGAATTCGGAGGAGCGAGCTACTCCCTGCTTCCAAAAGAGTTATCTTTGGCGAAGAGCCCGCTTTTTCCGAAGCACGATCTTGAAAAGGCACGCGCTTTATTCAAAGAGGGATTAGGGGAGATAGGGTTCGTAAAATCAGACTTTCCCCGCTTGACGCTCAGCTACTACAGTGGGGTGAAACGAGCGAATTTTTTCGAAGAGCTCTGCAGACAATGGAAAGAGGCTTTCGATATTCCGATCCATTTAGAAAACTACGAATGGGGAACGCATTTTAAACGTCTTTTAGAAGGGAAATATCAGATGGGGGGGATTGAACTAAATGCCCGTTGGAACGACCCGCTTCACATTCTTGAGTTTTTCGAAGAGCGAAGTGATCTTCTTAATATTCCATCTTGGGAGCATGACCAATACCGGGTCTTTTTGGCGCAAGCTAAAGAGGCGGACTCTCTAAAAGAGCGGAACCTTTATCTCAAACAGGCCGAAGCTTTTCTTGCTGAGGAGATTCCTGCCATTCCGCTCTATCAGCTTGCCGGTCGCTATCTGAAAAGGAAGGGGATAAGAGGCATTTCACCCCAAAGCAATTTTCAAGTCGACTTTAAATGGGCATCCAAGGAGTAGGTTAATGCGTTTCTTATTGATACTATTATGCTTAGCCTGCGCATCCTGTGAAAAATCCGCTGTTAAGGAAAAAAGTCTCAGGCTGGTCTATCTTTCGGAGGCAAATTCACTTGACCCTAGATATGGGTACGAAATACCGGCCAATCATACTGTGAAAATGCTTTATGAGGGGTTAATCCGCCTCTCTGCCGATCACGAGCTTATCCCCGGCGCTGCTGAAGAGTATTTTGTTACTTCTGACGGTAAAACATTTACGTTTAAAATCCGTCCGGCAAAATGGTCGAACGGCGCACATCTGACTGCTCATGATTTCGAATATGCCTGGAAGAGTGTGATCGATCCGAAAATCCCGACCCAAGGCACCGCCGATTTCTACCCTATCAAAAATGTCGAGGCAATTGTAAAAGGGGAGCTGCCCGTCGAAGAAGCAGGGGTAAAGGCTCTTGATGAGAGGACGCTTTTGGTCGAACTCGAATACCCCGCCCCCTATTTTTTAGAATTGACCGCGACCTCTGCCTACTCGCCGGTCTATTCGAAAGCGTTAGAGCAGGATCCTGCCGCTGAGGTTTACTCTGTTACAAATGGTCCTTTTCGTTTGAAAAAGAGGCTCGAGCATCACGAAACGATTCTTGAAAAAAATCCCTACTACTGGGATGCCGAGGCAGTTCAACTCGAACGGATTGAAATTTCGATCGTTGAGGACGCCTCTACCCAACTCGCCCTTTTTGAAAAAGGGGAGTGCGACTGGCTGGGCAAGCCTTTTGCAAAGCTCCCGTTGGATGCAGTTCCCTGCTTAAGGGAAAAAGGGGCGCTCAACCATTTTCCCGAGCGGGCCATCTACTGGTATTTCATCAATACCGAGCGATTTCCTTATACACATCCGAAGGTGCGTCGCGCGCTGGCCCTCTCAATCAACCGCGAGGAGATCGTAACTCATGTTTTGAAAGAAGGGGAAGAGAAAGCGAGGGGCGTCAATCGGGGAAGCCGCCTCTTCGAGGATGCTTCTATTGCCGAGGCTAGGACCTTGTTTGATGAAGCGCTCTCTGAGCTTGGCCTTAATCGAAAAACCTTTCCGCCACTCCGCTTAAGCTACTGCAATATTGAAACAAATCACCGGATTGCGAGCGTGGTGCAGCAGCAATGGCAAAACGCCCTTTCGATCGAGGTGAAACTAGATCCTCAAGAATGGACTGCCTATTACGATAACCTCACCACAGGAAATTTCGAAATCGGCGGCCTCTCCTGGCATGCGCGCATCAGCGATCCGATTTACAACCTTCAGCTTTTCAAATATGCCGACGACCGTCTCAATATCTCTAATTGGGAGGATCGCGCCTTTCAAACAACCTTGAAAGAGGCCCAGGAAGAGTCCGACCCTCTTAAGCGGCTCGCTCTTCTCGAGAAAGCCGAGACTATTCTTATGGATGAGATGCCCGTGATTCCTATCTATTTCCTGACGATCAGCTACGCGAAAAATCCCCAACTGAAGGGCGTTTGCCTCTCTGAGCTCAATGAGATCGATTTTTCTCGCGCTTCAAAATAGCCTCGACAGTTTCGACTGCGGCTTGGGTAAGAGCGTCGAATTCGATGTTTACCCTGTCGCCCAGCCGCTTCGTACCAAGTGTCGTGCGCTGCAGAGTCTCGGGGATCAGATGGACGGTAAATTTCCCCTCTTCCACATCGACGAGCGTTAAGCTGATTCCGTCAATGGCGATGTATCCCTTTGAAAAGAGGTACTTCATCCATTCCCGCGGGAGAGTAAATGTATAGATGTTGCTCTCGATATTGGAGAGCTTGGCCGTGCCGTAGATATGGCCCGACAATAGATGGCCGCCGATTTCGTCGCCAAATTTTGCGGCGCGCTCGATATTCACCTTTCTACCGACATGGAGGGTGTCGAGAGTTGTCCGTTTAAGAGTTTCGTCGATCGCATCGAACCAGACCCTTCCATTCTCGATATTCACAACGGTTTGGCATACCCCGTCGATCGAGACACTGGCCCCGCATTCCAACTTTTCGTAAGGGAAGGAGACCGCGTATTGAAGAAGCCCTTCTTGTTTTTTGAACTCCACAACCTCGCCTATGGCGCGAATAATACCTGTAAACATCTAAGAAACTCTATTCTAAGACCTTTTAAAATGACGCATCACCCCGACGATCAGGGTGACTGCCGTGAGAGGAAGGATGAAGAATAACATAGCGATTCTAAAATAGTGAAGAAAAGGAATGAACTCGGCTTCGATAATGAGAAAGAGAATATAAAGTAGATAGTAGAAAAGAAAGAGGAGGCCTTCCCAGCGCGAAATTTTATGGCCGGTGAGAAAGATCGGCAGCGCTGCGAGCGAAACGCCGACCATGATCGGGATATCGAATTTGATCGCCTTCTCAGAAACGAGGATTGGATCCGGGGAGGCCAAGCCGGCGATTCCCATAACCGCCAAAGTGTTGAATATATTGCTTCCTATGACATTGCCGACAGCGATGTCATTTTCCCCTTTTCTAAGTGCAATAAGAGATGTAGCAAGCTCGGGCAAGGATGTGCCGGCTGCGACAATCGTCAAACCGATTAAAAGTTTGCTGACTCCAAGATAAAGGGCAATTTTTGATGCGCCCGATATCAACAGCTCCGAGCCCACTCCAAGTAGAGTCAATCCTATCGCAATCCAAATCAGCTGGAGCCAGATCGGATCAAGAGTGGAAGCGTTTTCTTCCCGGAGCGGCTCCCTTTTTAAGAAAATGAAAACAAAAATTAGGTAGAAGATGATGCCTGTGAATAAAATAGCTCCCGCCGGGTGCCCCAGCCTCCCTCCTGAAGCAAGCAGCCAAAAGAGAAGGGCGGCAAGAAGCATAATCGGAACATCCCACCTGATAAGCTGCTTTTGGACAATCAATGGGGTCAAGGAGGCAGAGACTCCCAAGACTAAAAGAATGTTGAAAATGTTGCTCCCGACGATGTTCCCTACGACGAGATCTCCCTCGCCCTTCCAGGCGCCCACCGTGCTGATTCCGATTTCAGGGGCGCTTGTTCCAAACGCAACCACCGTCAGGCCAACAACCAATGAAGAAATGCCGAAAGTCTTCGCAAGCTGCGAGGCTCCGAGCACGAGGAATTTCGCTCCTCCCAAAAGGGCGGCTAGCCCGAGCACAAAAAAGATTATAGCAAGCCACATTAATGAACCTATCTATATTTCGAAAAACTGCTTTTCGAGTCTTTTTCCTCAGCTTTCAGCGATCGGATGCAGTTCTACTTAATCAAGTATGTCCTGCACCCGATCGCTAAAATCTGAGAAAAAATCCTTCGAAAATCATATTTTTCGAATTACAGATAGGTTCATGTTTTAGAAAAAACCTGGAACAAGTTATTCTTCGGCTCCTTATATAATAATACAATATAATAGAGGTAGTGAAATGAAGTGTCCGTTTTGCGGAAATGAGGAATTGAAAGTAACAGATTCGCGCAACGCGCTTGACGCGAATGCCATAAGGCGCCGGCGAGAGTGTTTGAATTGCAGCCGGCGCTTTACGACCTTTGAAACGATCGAGTTGACAATTCAAGTGCGCAAAAGGGGTGGGTTGTATGAGGATTTTCAGGAAGACAAGCTAATCTCAGGTCTGGATGCAGCTTGCAGGCACACCCGGATCAGCCACGGACAGGTGCGCAGCCTAGCTTCCAAAATCACGGGGGAGCTGATGGATCGTCAAGTGCGCGAGATCACGACGAAAGAAATCGGCGAAATCGTAATGAAATATTTGAAAACAATGGACACGATTGCTTATATCCGCTTTGCATGCGTCTATCGTCGTTTTAAGGACATCGGGGAGTTGATGGAAGCGATTCAGTCGATAGAACCGAAGGATAACGATTTACGCCCGGCCGAAGAGATAGAGAATTCAGTTTTAACGTGAGGAATTCATGCCATTATCTAAAAATCAAATCGCACAATTTAAAGATCGCCTTGAAGAAATGCGACGTCAATTAACCCATATTCTTGAAGGGACGACCCGAGAGGTGAAGCGTCCCGACGAAGCGACCGGTTATACGCAACATCAAGCCGATCAGGGGACCGATGATTTCGATCGTACGATCAGCCTCGAGATTACGGGCAAAGAGTATGAAATGCTCCGTCAGATCGACCGTGCTTTAGAAAAGATCGGCGAAGAGACATATGGTGTTTGTGATGTCAGCGGAGAAGAAATTCCTTTAGCTCGACTTGAAGCGGTTCCATATGCAACAATGACGGTAAAATCGCAGGAGATGTTTGAAAAGGGGCTCCTCTCTGATTAAATAATAAGTTGAGAAGTTATTTTTTAAGAAAATATAGTTACACAGCCTGGCTAATCGTTCTCGGATTAGTCTTGCTGTTTTTGGACTTTTTTACAAAAGCCTATATTTTCCATGTCCTTCCTTTTTTCCATTCCTGTACAGGTCTTAGCTGCCCTTCTCTCCCGGTTTTCGATTTTTTCGGGATAGATTTCTCCATCAGCCTGGTTTTCAACACAGGAGCCGCTTGGGGATTTTTTTCCGATTTTCAATTTATTCTTCTCTCGATCCGTCTTGTCGCGATCCTCGGAATGTTTCTCTATCTATTTTTCATTAACAAAAACCGCGCGGCAAATATTCCCCTTGTTTTGATTATCTCAGGTGCATTAGGGAATGTGATCGATTTTTTTCTTTACGGGTTTGTGGTTGATTTTCTTAAGTTTGATTTTTGGGGCTACCATTTTCCTGTTTTCAATTTAGCCGACACTTGGATTACAATAGGGGTTGTTTGGCTTTTTTTAGCTGCTCTTTTTACCAGAAAAAAAAACAATGCTTCGTGTATCTAAATGGTTAAAGATCCCTCTTTTGGTCGATAAGGGTGAAATGGAAGAGCTCTTCGCCGCGCTTCCTGCTTTTTCTCTCTACCAGGTCCAAAGGGTCACTTCAATAGGTGAGGGGATCATGCCTCCCGAGGACTTTTTGGCCGAGTATCGCTCCTATATTGAAACATTGAAAAGAGGAGAGGTCCCTCCATCTCTTTCCTCTCCGGTTTTGAGTCTTTCTTATGAGGCGATGTTTGCCATGCCGGTCGATGAGGGGCGTCAACTTTACAAACCCAAGCTCCCGGTTGTTCAGATGCAGGCTCACGCCATCCGCTATAGCGACGCTGATCAGAGCTTCCGGTCGCAGCTCTTCGGTTCCGACGCGATCACTTGGGGCATTCAGCTCGGATACCCCCAAATTTTCGAAGATCCCGCTACCTATGAAATCAAGGCGACTCGGGATCTTCCCAATGGCCCTCTTTTCCGTGCGATTCAGAAGTGGGTGCGTAGCCACACCCGTCCAACTCCCTTTCTCGTCTCGGGCCGTAAGCAAAATGTCCCGATCCGCCTTGGAAAAGCATGTTTTTCCTGGATCAATTCCCACCCCCAACTCAAAGAAAGAGGCATCGAAATTGACGCTGGAGCTGCTTCACCATCGATTCATTCAAAATAATTGGACGTTGGCATTGGCTGAATCGTGTACAGGAGGCGGCCTGGCAGCCCGGTTTGTCTCTATTCCCGACTGTTCTCTCTATTTTCAAGGAGCGATTGTCGCCTATTCCAATCGGTCTAAAGAAAAAAATTTATACGTCAAGCCGAGAACGATTGAGAACTATGGCGCAGTCAGTGAGCAAACGGCTCTCGAAATGGCTTTGGGCGCGCTTAAGCAGTTCGAATCCCGGTTTGCCCTCTCGACGACAGGCGTAGCAGGACCGAGCGGGGGAAGAGCCAAAAAGCCGGTCGGGACCGTTTGTTTTGCAATCGTGTCGAGCGATCGAGAACCCCTTTTATGGACCTCCCATTTCAAAGGGGATCGCGCTTCGGTCATCGATCAGGCTATTATGGATGCCCTTGAAAATCTTAGGGATTACACGTTATAATGTTTTTCCATGAATGACTATCAACTGCTTGACAGCGGCAACGGCGAAAAGCTGGAGCGGTTCGGCGAGATTGTGTTAATCCGCCCCTGCGCCCAAGCGATTTGGCGCCCACGGCTTTCACCGAAATCGTGGAAAGAGGCCTACGCCCGCTTCTCCCGGGAAAAAGGAAATCGATGGGAGGTTTTCCGTCCTATCCCCGAAACCTGGGTCGTAACCATCGGCGGCATACGGTTCCAACTCAAACGGACTGAATTCGGCCATCTCGGTCTCTTCCCCGAACACGCGCTTTTCTGGGACCATTTCAAACCCGGCATGCGCTTTCTTAACCTTTTCGCCTACTCCGGAGGGGCCTCGATCGCTGCGGCCAAAGCCGGAGCCGAGGCCGTTCATGTAGATGCTGCCAAGGGGATGGTTGGATGGGCTCACGAAAATGCCCAACTCAACGGGGTTTCCTCGATCCGCTGGATTGTCGAAGACGCCCGTAAATACCTAGCACGCGCCCTGCGCCGCAAGGAACGCTACGACGCCATTCTACTCGATCCGCCCTCTTTCGGCAGAGGTAAATCCAACGAAGTCTTTAAGATCGAGCGCGATCTGCCCCCCATGCTCAAACATTGCCGTGAACTTCTCTCTGAGAGTCCCGCATTTGTCATTCTCAGCTGCCACACTCCCGGCTTTACTCCCATTGTGCTCAAACAGCTCCTTCAAGAAGCATTCACCGGAAAGTTTGAAGGAAACGAGCTGCTCCTTAAAGGACCTTTCGATATCCCGTCCGGCGCTTACGCAAGGTGGACGCCATGATCACAAGCGCGCAGAATCCCAAGATCAAGCTCGCAAAAAAGCTGTGGAAACGGCGGGAGCGCGAGCAAACCCAGCTCTTTCTGATTGAAGGGTATCGGGAGCTTTTACGTGCGCAATCTGCCGAGATTGAATCACTCTTTATCTGCCCTGAGCTTTTTTTGGGGACGAACGAAGAGGAGTTGATCCGTCGGATCAACGCCCCTGTATACCCCTGCAGCGAATCGGTTTTCCGTTCTATCTCCTATCGCGACCGTCCCGACGGCCTTTTGGCCATTGCCAAACAAGCCCACACACGTCTTCAAGAGATCATTCCAAGCGAAAATCCCTTCTACGTAGTGGCCGAAGCGATCGAGAAGCCGGGGAATCTCGGCACCATTTTGCGTTCCAGCGACGCGACGGGAGTCGACGCGGTCATCGTCTGCGACCGGTGCACCGACATCCATAACCCCAACGTCGTGCGCGCCAGTGTCGGCACCCTCTTTACACTTCCGGTCATCGAAGCCGAAGGGGAGGAGACATTGCAGTGGCTCAAGCAGCAGGGCGTGGCGATCTTGGCTGCGACACCCTCTGCAAAAGTCGAGTATACCAAGGTTGACTTAACCCGCGGCATCGCGATCGTTGTCGGGACCGAGCAACACGGTTTAAGCGAGCGGTGGATGCAAGGAGCCGATTTGCAGGTCAGAATTCCCATGCTCGGCGTTGCCGACTCGCTTAACGTCGCCATGGCGACGACGCTTCTTTTATATGAAGTCATCCGGCAGCAGCGCCATGGATCCTGAGATAATCTATTGTGACAACCACCTGCTTCTCTTGAATAAGCCGGCCGGCCTGCTGACCCAGCCCAACCAAACCTCCTCCGATTCGCTGGAAGCTTTCGGCAAGCGCTATCTCAAGGAGCGATTCAAAAAACCCGGCAACGTCTTTCTCGAAGCAGTCCATCGGCTCGACCGCCCCGTTTCAGGCATCGTTTTGTTTGCCCGCACCAGCAAGGCCCTCTCCCGTTTACACGAAGCTCAAAGGCAGGGGCTTTTTTGTAAAGGGTATCTCGCGCTAGCCGAAGGAGAGCTCGCTAGCGGCGAGTGGATCGACTACTTGCGGCACGACTCTAACCGTGCGGTCGTTGATCCTAATGGGAAGCGCTGCCGCCTTACCTATCAGGCGGTTACAAAAATAGGTGCCTGCACTCTTGTGAAAATCTTTTTAGAAACCGGACGGTACCATCAGATCCGCGCCCAGTTTGCTCACAGGGGCCATCCTATCGTCGGCGACCGGAAATACGGGACTAACCTTGAGGGAGAAGCTCTTTTTCTCCACCACCATTCCCTCAGTTTTCCCCATCCCACCACAGGCGAGCGCCTCATGTTCTCATTGGAGCCTCCCCGATATTGGACATCTGATTTGACTAGTAATGTACTCGCATGATAATATTAACGATCCTAGTATGTATGCAAGATGTTAAATTTTGAAAAAAAAAGCATCTGTTTTTAAACACTATTGATTAATTACTTTTTTATTTAGTTTTTAAAATTAGATTCTATAGAATTTTTTACTAAAATGGGGTGAAATATAGTCAAATAGATTGAATTTTTTACTTCATGCGCGTATTCTTACTGGATGACTTATTCAACTGACCTACGAGAGAAAGTACTACAATTTGTAGAAAAATGTGGTTCGATTACAGAAGCGGCTCGTGTATTTGGAATTTC
>JAFIGI010000038.1 GCA_020831465.1 Chlamydiales bacterium | reverse complement strand
AACTGGTTGAAGAGTGTCGCATGAAGAGAAAAACGTTATGCGAAGACATCGCGAGGGAGCCCTACGCAGCTCCCGGAGACGATGCGAGCAAAAATATCATTTAAGCGCAATTTTGTGTTTCAAAAATTGGTGGCCGTACATCATCAAGAAGTTGTAATATGGTAACTGGTAAATTTGGTTGCTTCCAATCGAGAATAAGTTCGGTGAGATCATACTTGCGAAGCTCATAAGCAAGCCAGCTTCCTTCAGCTACTAAGGGAAATTTTCCTGCAAATACTGCCTCTACAAAAATCCCCGAAATTCTATAGTAATAGCTTTTCGCTTCATAGGGAAGTAGGATGGCATCGCTAATTTCAAGTTGGTATAAGTACTCTTCACGACTAAGAATCGGTTTGAGAAAACGGATATTGGATGAATCACACGTTAACATCGGCTTTATAGCTTCAGAAAGGCATAATTGAATATCCTCAGTTGCTACTCCGCATTTCTCGGAAGATCTTTGAGCATAATGCTCTTTCCCAATGTCGTGATGGGGGGGTAGATTATGCGGCTTGTTAGAGATTTGGTCCGAAATGTTAGCTAGCCCCTCTGCTAAAGATAATACACTGAGGAGCCCTTTTTCGTGGCGCGGAGCACCGGGCCACCAAATAGTTTTAAAGTTGGAAACCTTCTTCTTGATCTTCTTAGAAGGGTCTGTATGCGGCAAAGGAATAATGTGAACTTCTTGCTTTAACCTCTCCTCAAAAAACAGGCCTATTCGTTCTGTGAATGCTAATAGGACAAAGTTTTTAGAAAGTTTTCTTTGGATCAATCGGAAGCAAACATGATAAATTTTTTGCTTTAAAAAGTTGTTGGCTAACTCTTGATGCAGAAGAAGCCACAGGTTGTCATTTTTTTTAGAAAATAAAAAAAGGGATAGAGCAAGTGCGGCGAAATCTGTCATTTTTAGAGATTCAATAAAAAAAATACGAGTTTCATGTGGGAGTATTTTTTTTCTGAAAATGCGACTAAAACATAACGTATGCTTAAAAAGTTGATAGATTTTCTTGAAAGCACCTTTTTGATCTTTCCAGTTTAAGGATCTTTCCCAATCTCCAGGCAGGCTTTCAATAGAACATTTTTTATTTACATAACCCTTGTAAGCAATGCCAAGCGTTTTGATTGTATTACGAAAGCAGATATTATAATCATAATAATGTCCCTGTTCATTAGACATATGAGTCATTAAAGAATTAAAACGTATCATTTTTCTAGATTGTATTTTTAATGCCATATGGGTTCCTCTTCTTCAGATAGACTCTGAGGAAACTCCTAAACCTGTTTTAAAGCTTCTAGAAGTGCTAGAATATAGCTAGTAGTATACTTATTATTTAAGTACTTTTTACTAAATTGGCTACTATTCTCTGAGATTTCTTTAGCTAACTCATCGTTTTGAGCGAGAAATTGGATTTTTGAAATAAGAGAATCCTCCGTAAGATTAAAAAAGCATATATTGGTCATATCTTCAAGTCCGTAATAGTACCATTGAATATTAGGAGAGATCTGTTTTACAGGAACGCAATTCGAATAGAGAATCCAAAAAAGCCTTGAGTAAGTGCAACTGTTTCCATCTACATCAAGTAAGTACTTATAGTAAAAGTGCTCTAAAACAGGAGAGAAGGAACCTAGAAGACCCTCCGTTTTAAGCAAATTCCAAACATCTTCAGTTGCTTGTACAACGCTTGAAATGCGTGCATTGACTAATTCAGGATATTTTAGCGAGATTGTAGCGAGCTTGATTCTAGGGATAGTGAGATAGTTTGATCTATTTAAAAATCCGCCTGTCGATGCGCCTCTCCAGAAGGAACGATTTTGCTTTTTTCTCCAGGGAGTATTTTTGATATAATCGTCAAGTTTCTGAACGAATGTGTCGTACCCCATAAGCATTTCGAAATCGGGAATCAAAATAGGGCCTTTTGATTTTTCTTTTTTTGCGAATGTAAAAGTGGGAAGAGAAATAGATGGGGGGACTTTTTCAAGAGAATCACCGTAATAAACTGCAAAGTCGAGATCGGGTAGAGTAAAATTAGAAGAAAGAAAATTAAAGTACTCCTTAACGACATGTAAACGCTTGTGGGAAAGTTGTTTAATAGAATTGTAACGAAATTTGATGCGTCCATTTTTAACCTGACAGATCAGAATATGGTCTGGCAGAAAATCCGGATTTTCTACCCATGTAAAAGCCGTAGAAATGTCTTCGGAAATGCGCCTACGCATCCAATCCGGGAGAGGAGTTATTTCGGGGCAAGAAAGCTTTTTGAAACCATTTTTTATTTCGTAGAGCTCGCGGATTTTTTTATTTTGTCGGAAAAAAAGCATGGATAGATCTTTATAATTCTTGAGATTGGCGACAAAGATAGGTTTCTATATCATTCGGTAACAATAAAATTCTACATTTGTTTAGCGCATGGTAACTCGTTTGCGTTCCAATCCCTTAATTTTTTTATTTTTAGAAGATAAGCTTAAAAATTTGTTCCTCACCGGAATCACACTTTTCCTCAGTTTTCTATCCTCTATTTTGGAAGGTGTTTCTTTTGCCTTTATTTTAAGTAGTTTAAGATTTGTGTGTGGGGAAATTCCTTTTTTTTTGGAGGGGTGGCTGGACCATTTCAATCAATTGCAACTTTTCGCCTTTTTCATGTTCGCTGCTGTACTTGCTCAACTTTTGCGAAGCCTCTGTACTTATTTAGGGCAAATGACAACGGTTATGATCTCCCTAAACGTGCAAAAACGGGCGCAAAAAATTACATACCATCAGATTTTTTATCTGACATTCCGGGCAATTAATCGGTATAAATTGGGAGATCTTATTCATTATGCCACTACCCCGCCTACATATTTCCCGCGCATTTTCGAAAATTTGAATCGGATTGTCATTTCTTTGATGATAATCGCTGCTTACATTGCATTTATGGTTTGGATCTCTCTTCCTCTTACTGTTTCTACCTTGTTGCTCTTTGGGATCTCGGCTTTCTTACAAAAATTCTTACTTAAGAAAGTTGTCCATACTTCGAATCTACATGCAAAGCATTTGTCGGATTTAAATCAAGAAACTGCCCAAAATTTATCGGGAATACGAGTTGTTCATCTATTTAACCGACAAAGATATGTTTTGAAGAGAATAGGTAAAATGCTTGATAAAATCTCTTCAACGTCCATGAAGATAAATAAGTCGCATCAATTAATTATGCCGCTAAATGAAGCAATCGGCGTGATCCTTATAGCGATCACAATGGGCTTAAGTTTTTTGTTTTTTAAGGAAACCGGGGCGAATATGATCCCGCTCCTTATTACATTTCTTGCACTCACTTACCGCTTTGCAATGCGTTTAGTTGTTTTGATGAATAGTTCGGGAGAGGTTGCTTACAATATAGGGCCTGCCAACCGGATGAAAGAGATTCTTTTCGATCAGGGCAAAGAATTTTTGGATTTTAGTGAAAAGCCCGAAGCTCTTTTTAAGAATCAAATCGAATTCGAGCGCGTTTCTCTAAAGTATCCTGAAAAGCAGACATGCGCCGTATCCGATATCTCTTTGACAATTCCCAGAGGAAAAGTCATTGCTTTTGTCGGTTCTTCTGGAGGCGGAAAGTCAACGATTCTTGATCTGTTGCTCAGGCTCTATGAACCGACTGAAGGAAAAATAACCCTCGATGGAGTACCGATTGACTCTTTAAGCCTTTCCTCTTGGCGTGAAAAATTCGGCGTTGTGAGCCAAGATGTCTATCTGTTTCACGATTCGATCGAAGCAAACATCCGTTTTGGCAACCCGGATGCGGGGCTTGATGAGATAATCGAAGCTGCGAAATTAGCCGGCGCCCACGGATTTATTGAAAATCTGCCCTATGGCTATCAAACTATTGTTGGAGAAAAGGGATATAGGCTTTCCGGAGGCGAGCGGCAACGGATTTCATTAGCTCGTGCGCTAATCCGCAAGCCTGAGATTTTGGTTCTGGATGAAGCAACGAGCAGCCTCGATAGCTTATCTGAGCAGATCATTCAGGAAGCCTTAGAAAAACTAAGGGGAAAAACGACGATGTTAGTTGTCGCCCACCGTCTAGCGACAATCAATATGGCTGACCAAATCATTTTACTCGAAAATGGTAAGATCATAGAAAAGGGAACGCATGCCAATTTAATCAAATTGGGAGGGCGCTATCATCACTTTTGGTCATTACAATCTTTGAATGAAGAGATTAAAGAGGAGGATAGACTTGAGATTGTTTCTACCTAAAAAAACGCGCACAGAGCGTTAATAAAAATAGTTGACACATCTTCTTTTTTTCAGATAACTTTTGGGCAAAAAGTTATGTGCCGGTTCATTTTTCTTTTTGTCTCATCTCTACTTCTCATTTCCCCTCTTTTCGCTTTCTCATCATGCTGCTACGAAAATTCCGGGATCTATGTGGGTCTTGAGGGTGGCTACGGATGGCAGGATTTCAGAAGCGGAAGACCATGGACGACCTCTTTTGACGATTTTGTGATAACGAAAGTCTCGACAAAGAAGTCAAACGGTGGAGCGGCGGGTCGCATTTTCGTCGGCTTTTCTTCAAGCCGTGGGCTTGGTCTCGAAGCGGGAGCCGCTTTTTTTAGCGATCTCAACTGGGAGATCACAACTTTTTTCGAAGCGGGCAACTTAAGCAGTGTCAAAATGACAGCTGAAACCTATGCCCTGGACCTCCTCATTCGGGGCACTTACCGGCCGTTCGAATGGCTAACGTTGTTTGGGAAGGCCGGTCTTGCTTATGTAAATACCGAACTTTACTTCAGCACAGGCATCTCAGACAAAAAAGAGGCCTTCCGTCCTGAACTGGCGGCGGGAATGGCCTTTCCTTTTTCAAACTGTCTTTTTGCTGAGGTGACCTATTCACACATATTCTGGTCGGGAGATCTCCATCGGGATCACCACACGCCTTCCCTAGATTCTATTTTGGTTGGAGTGATCTATCGTCCTAAATTAATGCGCTCAAGATATTAACTTCTTGACCTCTTCCAATAATACGTCCGTCAGCCCTTTCCAATTGTTGTGGTTGATGTCGCTTACCAGCTTTTTGTGCAGGTGGTCGGCAAGTGCTTTTCTCTCGCCTGGGGGAGTCTTGAGAAGGGCTTGCAGCGTCTTAAGGTTATACGCGTGATCCCCGTGTTTGAGGAGAAAGGGATGTTCGTAAGGGTAGCCGGTTTCAGGAGAGACAACCGGAATGAAACCGCGGGCAGCGGCTTCCAAAATAGAGACGCATTGCGCTTCCCACATGCCGGGCTGTATGAAAAAATCGGCCTCCTGGGCAAGCTTCTTCACAGAAGGGCTGTCCAGGTTGTTCAACTTTTTCCCACCAACTCCATATACCGTTAAGGTTCGATCCAGCTCTTTTACTAAACGGCGCGAATCGTCCAAGCATTTCATATGCAAATCATTGCCGATGTAGAGAAAATTATTTGTGTGATAATCGGTTTTGATGCGGGGAAATTGTTGTAAATCAATTGGTTGATGAATCAACCGGATGGGCTTATTTCGATAATAGTCAAACCAAAAGTTTGTCTTTGTCTGAAGATATTTTTTTACATTAAACTCGCTTGTCAGCCAAATAATCGATTTGGCACGGGCGTAATCTTCCAATTCGATTTCAAGTGGAGTGCAGTTGGTTTTTCCCGATTGGTTACGGTCTTCATCTCCAGACCATGGCTGGAAAGCGATTACGTTATTCGTGCGCGTGCACGCTTTGCGATAGGTCTCTCCGGGATGGCCAATGACGATGTCCTTTGCAGTAATTTGGTTGACCCTCCACGGTTTTTCTCCTTGTAGCCGCAGAAAGGTTACGGGAGCTCCTGCTTTTTTTAATGCGCAGTGGCACCAGTAACTAATCTCGGTGTTCGCTGTGAGGCCATTGGTGAAGCGGTCATGGGCATTATTATGCGTATAGATAAAGAAAATACGCCTTCTACGCAAAGGAAGTAGGAGGGTAAGATCGTGAAGTATTTTTAGCATACTAAATTTCTATTGCAAGCTGATGATTCTAAATATAAAATCTTTGTAAATCAATTGAAAGGACAATGGAAATTCCTGTTTATCAACCCTATCTCACAGAAATTGAAAAGAAATATTTGAATGAATGCTTAGATTCGAATTGGATATCGAGTAAAGGAAGGTTTATTTCCCTTTTTGAAGAGAGTTTTGCATCTTTCATAGATGCTCAATTTGCTGCAACCGTTTCAAATGGGACGGTTGCGTTGCACGTCGCGCTTCGGGCGCTTGATATCAAAGAGGGTGATGAAGTTCTGGTTCCAACTTTAACGTATGTTGCTTCTGCAAATGCTGTTAAATATTGCCAAGCTCTTCCTGTATTTGTAGATTCCTGCCCGGAGACATGGCAAATGGATCCGAAAGATCTGGTCGATAAAATAACGCCCCGAACAAAAGCGGTGATGCCCGTCCACCTATATGGTTATCCTTGCGATATGGAGGCTATTTGCGCAATTGCGAAACAACATAATCTTTTGATTATCGAAGATTGCGCGGAGGCGTTCGGCACATTTTATCGGGGAAAGCATGTCGGGAATTTCGGCGATATTGCGACATTTAGCTTTTTCGGGAACAAGACTATCAGTTGCGGCGAAGGGGGGATGGTCGTGACAAATAGCGCTGAAATCGATGAGAAGGTGCGCTGCTTAAAAGGACAGGAATTAGCTAAAGGGAAAGAATATTTTCATGATATTCTCGGATACAACTATCGACTCACAAATGTGCAGGCTGCAATCGGTCTGGGCCAGATGAAGCAAGCGGAAGCCATCCTGCAAGCAAAGCGTAGAATCGCGGATCATTATAGGGAGAGGTTGCCTTTATCCTATCAAAAAGACAAAGAGGGTATGATTAATTCCTATTGGATGTGTTCGTTTCTGGCAGAAGATGTACAACAAAAAAATGAGATCCGCCGCTATCTCCGAGAGCATGGCGTAGAAACGCGCCCCTTTTTCACTCCTATTCACTTAATGCCTTATTATTCGGGGAGAGAGGGAGACTATCCCGTAGCGGAAGCTCTTGCAGAGGCGGGATTTAGCTTGCCAAGTTGGCCGGGGCTTACAAAAGAACAACTAGATTCGATTTGTTCGCTGGTTGAGGACGTGGTTGCATGCAAAAAATTTTGATTTGTGGAGCCGGCGGCTTGGCCCGAGAAGCGCGGCAGATGTTAAAAGATGCCTCTCTTCCCTTTGGAGGCTTTTTAGCTCCCGAAAAAGAGTGTGACGGCGATCTCTATTTAGGTTCGGAAGAGAATTACTGTTTCTCAAAGGATGAATCGGTCGTACTGGCGATTGGAGATCTTGCTATTCGCCAAAAAGTCTATAGGGCGCTCAAGGGTAAAAATGTCTCATTTTTCAATCTCATTCATCCGACCGCGACCGTTGCTGAAACGGCTATTCTCGGCGAAGGGAATATTGTGGGGTATCACTCTGTTATTTTTCCGGATGTGAGGGTGGGCAACGGGAATCTTTTCAATGGTAATAATCTCATCCACCACGATGCGAGGATAGGAAGTTTTAATAATCTTTTCTCGCGAGTTATCTTAACAGGGGGGGCCTCTTTGGGCGATGAGAATACTTTGGGGACAGGAGCGATCATGTTGCCGAAATCCTCTCTATCCGACCGCTGTAAATTAGGACCCGGCTCGGTTCTCCATAGCGTGATTGAAGAGAAGAATAAAACGGCAATAGGAAATCCTGCAGGGATTGTGAAATGAAGAGGGTTGTGGTTTTAGCCGATGGATTTATGAATTGGCCGGGGGGAGTCGATTTTTTTAACACGCATGTAACGGCTCTTCTTGCGACCTATCCGCCGGAAAAGATGCAGATCACGCTGCTTTATCCAGAAAAAAAATGCTTTTCTAAAGGGGTACACCCCTTTTTAAAGGTTCCTCTCTTGAAACAAATCCTGCATGCACGGGCTAGAAAAAAAATGCCTTTTCCAGTTGCATTTTCGGCTTTCGGAAAAAAACGATTGAATCGCTCGCTTAGGCAATTGAAAGCGGACATCGCCTGCTTTTGTTGGAGTGACGTCCCTGTTGATACGTTTGATATTGGATATTATCCTGATTTGCAGCATAAACACTTCCCTCAATTTTTTTCTGAAGATGAACGAAAAAACCGCGATCGAACCATTTCCAATATTTTAAAGCGGAGAAAACGTCTCATTACCACATCTAGAGCGGTCAAAAGGGATATAGAGCATTTTTTTCCTAAAACAGATTGTGAAGTCATTTCCCTCCCATTCGCTCCGATTCTTCTGGAGAGGGAATGGCTTGAGCCTCTCACTTACGATGTACGAGCAAAATACTCTGTTCCGGAAATCTACTTTATGATTTCCAATCAATTTTGGGTGCATAAAGGACATCGGACAGCTTTTGAAGCTTTAAGCAAATTGGATAGTGATGTGCATCTTGTTTGCACGGGAAAAGAAGATGATTTTCGTTTTCCCGGCTATTACAAAGAGTTGCTCGAGTTGATCAAACCTTTTCGCCACCGTGTTCATTTGCTTGGCCATATTCCCAAACGCGATCAAATCGAGTTGATGAAGCACTCAAGGGCTATTTTGCAGCCCACTCTTTTTGAGGGAGGGCCGGGAGGGGGATCGGTCCAAAATGCTCTTTCTCTCGGCGTCCCGGTCATCATCTCCGACATCGATGTAAATCGTGAAGTCGAGGGCGATCATGTCTATTTTTTTGAAGTTCAAAATAGCGATGATCTGTGCGTTAAGATGAGAGAGCTATTAAAAAATCAGCGGCAAAAGCCGTCTGATGATGTTTTGTGGCAAAAACGCGAAGAGAACATTCAAAAACTGGGAAAGGCACTTATACGAGCCATTAATTTATGAAAATTAAGCTTTAGATAGAGGCGCCATCGTTTACGCTTTTCTTGTGTTTCGAGCCTTTCCTTTAAAAAGATAATCGCGAGTTGGCGCAACACCTTCTTATCTATTTTTACTTCCTTAGGAAAAGACTTGCCCTTGTAGATCTCTTCGGAAAGGCGTGGTTTTTTAAAATCAGAATACTCCATTGTGCCATGAATATAGTATTCTCTTCTTCCTAATAGCGGACTTGCGTCAAGTTTCGCATCGCCGTGTGTCCCTCCGCCGCATCCGCAATTCCAGACTAAAGAGCGTTGTGGATAAAGAGAGACTCCTCCTGCGCGATGCATCGCGTATGCCCATTGAGGTGCCCAAGCTTTCCATTGGCCGGTGAGTGTTTTGCGCAAAGAGGCGGAAAATGGCATCGAACCGAGGCAATCATACATATAGCGCGCCTGCTTATCTTTTACAAAACCCTCCCATCCTGTTGGGGAGTAGTCGTAGTGTTTCCATGCTCGGCTCCATGTCGCCCAACCCCAAATGAAGCCGAGGTTGAGGAAATAGGCCTCAGGGGCAGAAAAGCGTTCTGCGAAATACATGAATCCTGAGACCATAAAGACTTCTGGATTATCCTGATACTTCTCGAGAGCGGAAACTATAAAGGGAAGAAAATCGGGAGAGATCAGCACGTCGTCCTCGAGGACAATTACCTTCCCGTATTTTTCGCAAAGGGAAGAAATTCCTTCGGTGATGTTGCGGAAACCGAAGTTTTCCTTGCGAGCAATAACCTCTCCTCTCCCAAATTCCCGGGCTACGGCAAGCGTCGTCTCAACGTCTTTTGCCTCTGCTTTGTTTCGTGCGGCATCACAGTAGATGTAAAGCGGGAGCTGCTTTCCGAGCAGGGCTTCGGAACAACGCACTGCTTCCAAACAGGCTTTCAAATGCTGAGGGCGTTTGTGTCCAAAAACGGCTACGGGTGGCGACATAGGGGGTCATCTTCACACAATTCGTAAAAAAATGCTAGTTTTTCGACTGTTTTGCACGCAGTTGCGTTTTGGTCTTGACTATTCTGCAAAGTTTTGCATAATAGTCATTATGGAAAGAGTGCAAAAAGCAGCAATTTTACGTGATCTTAAGAAAAAAATGGTCCTCTTAGCCGGGCCTCGACAGGCAGGAAAAACGACCCTTGCGAAATCGATTGTCTCTGAATTTGACTCACATGTCTATCTCAATTATGACTCTTCGGAGGATAGGCGTATCATTACCGCATGCTCCTGGCTTCCTAATGTCGAATTGATCATTCTCGATGAAATTCATAAAATGCCCCAATGGAAAAATTATTTGAAAGGCGTTTATGACACGAAAGACCCTCATCAAAAAATACTCGTAACCGGAAGCGCACGTCTTGAAATTTTCAATCAAGTCGGCGATTCACTCGCGGGACGTTATTTTTTACATCGGCTAATGCCTCTTTCGCCTGTTGAATGCGTTAGAGCAAATGTTCCCTATACGATGGATCGTTTTTTAGAAAGGGGAGGATTCCCTGAACCATTTTTATCTCCTGATGCTGTTGAAGCTGGTCGGTGGAGGTTGCAATATGTCGACAGTTTGCTTAGGGGAGATGTTCTTGACTTCGATCAGATCCAAAATATAAAAGCGATTCGTTTGATTTTCGAGCTGTTAAGGGAGAAGGTCGGTTCTCCTGTTTCATATACCTCTATATCCGAAGATATCCAGGTCTCCCCAAACACGGTGAAAAAATATATCCAAATCTTGGAGGCTCTCTACATTATTTTCCGCGTCACGCCCTTCTCAAAAAATATTGCCCGCAGTTTGCGTAAAGAGCCGAAGATCTATTTTTTCGATAACGGGCTTGTGAAAGGCGACGAAGGTGTGAAATTCGAAAACCTCGTCGCAACGTGTTTGCTGAAACATGTTTTTTCGAAAATAGATTACAAAGCGAAACCGTATGGTTTGCACTATCTCCAAACCAAAGAGAAGCATGAGGTAGATTTCGCTTTAGTTTCTGAAGACCGCATAGAGCGGATCATCGAAGTGAAGAATGCGAACCGCACGATTGGTAAAGGGTTGCACTATTTTCATGAGAAATATAGCTTGCCCGCTTGTCAGGTTGTTAAAAATTTAAAGCAAGAAAGAGTCCAGGGTGAAATTCAAATCATGCGGGGTGAGACTTTTTTAGAAGCGCTCGATTTATGAACTCTAAGGTGAGTTATGCGAATTGGAGTTGATGCAACGCCTTTAAGGGAAAGACTGACCGGTGTCGGCAATTATCTCTATTATCTTTTAGAAGAGCTTATTCAAATAAGGGGAGAGGATCGTTTTTTTCTCTATGCGATCAACAACAGCCAGAGACTGCATTTGCTTAGAAAATATCCCAATGTGACAATCCGTATTGTCCCATTTTTAGGAAGAAGTGAAGCTCTCTGGAGCCAAACAACCTTAGCGTGGAACTGCCGAAAGGATAGGGTCGATCTCTTTTGGGGGTCGACTCAGTCAATTCCTCTTTTTGGTCGGGGTAAAATGATCATTACTATCTATGATTTTGCCTATCGGCTCTATCCAAAAACGGTTTCGTATGTGCGTGGAGCCTACTTAAGAGTATTTGGAAAATGGTTATATAAAAGGGCCGATCGTCACATAGCGATCTCTCAAGGCACGGCGACTCGACTGGATAAACTATATGGTTTGAGGGCGGACAGAGTTGTGATCCCTCCAATTAAAAATCTCCAAGCGGAACCCGTTGAAGAGGTTTTGAAACGGTTTTCTCTTAAGTACAGGGATTACTATATCATGGTTGGAACTCTCGAGCCGAGAAAAAATATCGTGTTGGCTTTGAAGGCTTTCGACTCAACCCATCCCCTTGTTTTGGTTGGAGGAAAGGGGTGGCGTGATTCGGAAATTCTTGGTGAGACGAAAAGGTTTTCCGAAAAGATCAAAGTTTTAGACTATCTCCCTGATATAACGCTCAATGCCCTCGTCAAGGGTGCAAAGGCTTATATCATGCCCTCCCTTTATGAGGGATATGGGATGCCCATAGCAGAAGCGCGGATGTTAGGGACTCCGGTGATTTGTTGTGATGTCCCGGAAATGATAGAAGCGGCGGAAGGCAATGCGTTAGTCATTCCGCATGAACAGCTGGATTTGGCCTTTTCTTCGGCCCTCCCCCGATTTAAAAAACCCACCTACCCCTCTAATAGAGAGCTCGCTACTCGTTTATCGGAAGCATTTTCAGAACTTCTTCCGGAGAATCAAGATGATGATTGACCGCAAAGCGTTCCGCTTCTTTTAAGAGTTGCCCCATCTTTTTGCCGGGCGGGATACCTTTCTCCTTAAGCATCGCGGAGGTGACAAGCGGGCGGTGTTCTTGGATCCGCTCAATGTGCTTTTTGAGCCGCTCGCGGCGCGCTTCATGCTCTTCAAGAAAGACGATCCGTTCGGGCGGGTAAATCCGCGCAGCGCGCACGCGGATCAGAAGCTCGGAATGGGGATGGGCGTAAAGATGGGCCCAATCGTAAGGCTCTGTTCCGGGCTGATCGAAAAGGGCGGACGATCGGGTGAAAAACTCCACAAGCTTTTTCTCGGCGTTAGAGGTCTTCAAATAGGAGCAAAGGGCGATTCGTTCTTCTAAGGATGCATCGGGAAAAAGCTCAAGTAGGTAAATAATCGCGGGAGAGCGGAGCGGAAAGTAGAGAAAGGGGGAAACGAGCTTCTCGATATCTGCTTCTTTCAGCTGAGGAAAAATCGTCTCCAGCAAATTGAGCCGCTTGAGCTGGATCAAAGCTTGGTCGAAATGGGGGAAAGCAGCCATTTTGCAGAACTCTTGCCAAATCCGCTCCATCGAAACGGAGGGAAATAGGGTCGAAGCGAGCTCGCAGATGGCGGCATCGGTCTCCTCTTCGATACGAAATTCAAGGCGAGCCGAAAAACGTACGGCGCGGATCATGCGGAGACGGTCTTCGGAGAAGCGGCGGCGGGGATCGCCGATCGCGCGGATCAGTCTCTTTTCTAAATCTTCCCGCCCTCCGACATAATCATAAATCGATTCGCTTAAAGGGTCGAAGAACATTCCGTTGATGGTGAAATCGCGTCTGAATGCATCCTTTTCGGGAGTGGAAAAGTCGACGCCCTCGGGATGACGCCCGTCATAGTAGGGATGGTCCTTCCGGAAGGTGGTTACCTCGAAATTGATGCCCTCCAAAACGACAATCACAACTCCAAATGCAATGCCGACAGGGATCGTTTTGGGAAAGAGCTCTTGAATAACGTGCGGAGGCGCGCTGGTGGCGATGTCGATTTCATCAGTTGGGTTGTCGAGCAGTAAATCGCGGACCCACCCTCCTGCGAAATAGGCCGTATAACCTGCCTCGAAAAGGGTCTGACAGATTGACGTGGCCAAAAGGAGGGGAAGTGTGGTCATGCGATCTTTTCGGAGGAGCCGCGGCGGACTATCTCCGGAGGCTTACCCTGAGTAATCGTCTCTTCGTGGATGTGAATCTCCGCGATCGTCTCATCCGAGGGAACCTCGAACATCAGATCGGTAAGTAGATTCTCCAAAATCATGCGCAGTGCGCGCGCTCCCGTACCCGCCTCTTTCGCTTTCACGGCAGCGGCATAGAGCGCCTCTTTCGTAAAGTCCAACTTGACATTCTCTTCTTCAAAGAGGTTTTTGTATTGCTTCACGACGGCGTTTTTGGGTTCCGTCAAAATCCGAACAAGATCGTCTAAAGTCAACTCGTTGCAATTTACTATGCAGTTGAATCGGCCGATGAACTCGGGAATCATCCCAAAGCTGATGAGATCTTCAGGTTCGACTTGCTCGAGAAGCTTGCTCTTATCATGCGGGTCGATAGACCGACCGGTCTTGGAATCATAAAATCCAATGGTACTTTTGCCGAGGCGCTTGCCGATCACCTTCTCTAGATTGACAAAGGCTCCCCCGATAATGAAGAGGATATTCTCCGTATTGACTTTGATGTACTCCTGGTGTGGGTGTTTACGCCCTCCTTTCGGCGGGACGTTAGCAATCGTCCCTTCGACGATTTTTAAAAGGGCCTGCTGAACACCCTCTCCGGAAACGTCCCGCGTAATCGAGACGTTGGACGTTGTGCGTCCAATCTTATCAATCTCGTCGATATAGATGATTCCCTGCTCTGCGCGCGCGACATCGTAGTCAGCCGCCTGCAGCAGCCTCAGGACAATATTTTCTACATCCTCGCCGACGTAACCCGCTTCGGTCAATGTCGTTGCATCTGCGATCGTAAAGGGGACGTCGAGGACTTGTGCAAGGGTTTTGGCGATCAGAGTTTTACCTGAACCGGTCGGACCGAGCAGGAGGACATTGGATTTGCTGTATCCGACCTCTTTATTTTGCGAAAGCGCGCGAACTCTCTTATAATGGTTGTAAACGGCGACGGAGATTGTGCGTTTAGCCTGGTTCTGTCCAACAATAAACTCGTCAAGCTTCTCTTTTATCTCCTGAGGCTTGAGCATCTTCAACTCGTGAGTAGACGGTTTTTTCTCTAGAATGCTCATGCACAAACGGACACAGTTGTCGCAAATATAGACATTCGGTCCAGAAATCAGCTTTTCAACGTCCTCTTCGGAGCGCCCGCAAAAGGAACAGGTTGCCAGCTCTTTATTGTTAAAACCCTTTTTATTCATTATTTCCCATATTCTTTAGGCGAGGTGACAATTTCATCGATTAAACCGTAATCGATCGCCTCTTTTGGGCTCATGAAAAAGTCACGCTCGGAATCTTCCAAAATTTTCTCAACGGTCTGGCCGGTGCAATCGGCCAAAATTTCGGCCAAATATTGCTTCAGTCGCAAAATTTCTTCCGCCTGGAGTTTAATATCTTCGGATGTTCCCATGATCCCCCCTGAGGGTTGGTGGATCATCACCCGGCTGTGGGGGAGCGCGCGCCGTTTTCCCTTGGTTCCCGCAGCGAGAAGAAGAGCCCCCATCGAGGCGGCTTGGCCGATGCAGTAGGTATTGACGTCGCATCCCAAAAACCGCATCGTATCGTAGATCGCGAGACCGGCGGTGATGTAGCCTCCCGGGGAATTGATGAAAACCTGGATGTCTTTTTTTGGATCATCCGACATGAGAAAGAGGAGCTGAGCAATTACGGTATTCGCCAGGTGCTCGTCGATCTGAGTGCCGATTAAGACAATACGGTCTTTCAACAAACGGGAATAAATGTCCATGGCGCGCTCGCCACGGCCGGTATCTTCAATTACATAGGGGACAAGTGACATGGGTTGCCCTTCATTTGGTTTTTGTATAAGGGGAGTTTATGATGTCGATAACCCTTCGTCAAGGAAATTTAAACTCTTTCAACGGGAAGCCATGACCTGCTCTAGCGCGTAGTCCTTGGCTTTGCGCTGCATGAGTGAAGCAGCCATCCGGTTCATTATTTCCTTGGATGACTCTTTATCTATATCTCTTCCATAGAGGTAGGGATTCAGGCCGATCTGTTTGACAAGCTCGTCGTTTAATTCCTGGTGTGATAGGGAGATATTTCCCTGCCTGATAATTTGCTTGTTAAGGAAAAAGAGACGGAGACTCTCTTCGACCTCTTTGGCGACGTCACTTTCGATCTGCTGCTCTTGTTCTTTGATCTCTTCGTCTCTTTCGCCCCGCTCTTTCAACTCTTCAATCCGCGAGCGGATCCTGTCAACACGCTCGTTTTCAACAAGCGAAGCGGGCAAGTCGAAAGAGTATTTTTCCAAAAGAGCTTTCTCGAGAGCTTCGATCCTTTTTTGATGTTGCTGATCTTCAGCTTCTCGCTCAAGGTTCGAGCGAATTTTTGTCTTCATATCATCAACTGAGTCTGCTCCAACTTTTTTGGCTAGCTCATCTGTCAATTCGGGGAGTATAATCTTTTTGATTCCATGGAGAGTAATGCGTACATGGGTCGGTTTAAATTTTTTCTTTGTCGCTTCGTCCGCCTTTTCATCGACCTCGCTCATTCCTTCTACCGAGTCGGAGATATTCATGCCGATTAAGAGCTTGAGCATCCAGGGAGCTAATCTCTTCTCAGCCACTTCAAAGCGGCGGTCTTTCACGATCGAACTCGGCGGGTCGACGTCGATCGCATCAATGGAGACATCGACATAGTCCCCCTCTTCGACAGCTC
This sequence comes from Chlamydiales bacterium, assembly GCA_020831465.1. Lineage (GTDB taxonomy): Bacteria > Chlamydiota > Chlamydiia > Chlamydiales > JAAKFR01 > JAJACP01. The sequence continues at coordinate 28,041 of JAFIGI010000038.1, read as the reverse complement.
TTCCGGAGATCTCTTCCCAGTCGGCGTTGCTTCTCCTAACTTCTTCAATGATCTCATTTACCTGTTCTTCGTTTATAGCCTCTTTGGCAATCTCAGGAAGGGAGATTCCGGAAAAATCGATTTCAGGGATATTGGGATAGTATTCATAAGAGAGGGTCACAACCGCCCCCTCTTCTTGGGAGCAGCTCTCGATTTTAGGGCGTTTGATGCTCTCCTTACTTAAAGGATAGATTTCTGTGAGATCGAGAGCGGCCCGATAGGCGTCGTTAACGAGAATCTCCTTCCACTCTTGTTCAACATAGGAGCCGTATTTGCTGATGACGGTTGCATCGGGAGCGCGCCCTTTGCGGAATCCGGGAATGGAGATCTGTTTATTAACGATTTTAACAGCTTTTTTGTAGGCTTTCTTCGCCGCCTCGGGACGCACTTGGATTTTAAGAGAGAGAAGGCACCCCGACTCTTCGTTCGCTTCAACGGAAAAAGAGTCGTTTTCAAAAGTTTTCATAACAAATTCGGCTTAAGTTTCAGGAAAAAGCGGGTGATGAGGTTCGAACTCACGACCCTCACGTTGGCAACGTGATGCTCTACCACTGAGCTACACCCGCAGGAAACGAAACAAGGATTTTAGGATCGGAGTTCTTTTTTCGCAAGAGATGAAAATTGTGCAACGCTCTACCGTCATTTTTTTCGCATTCCTTAGATTCCTAAATGTCTAATTTAAAATATTTTAATTTTTAGTTTTTTAACAAAGTTAGTAATGTTATAATTAATATTATTAACAATATTTTATTATGTGTGCAGAACCTAGTAAAAGGTTAGTTAAATCAGCTGAAGAGGCCTACAAGACGCTGACGGAAGTTAAGATTCGGACGAGCGCTCATATGGGGCATATCTATTCGCAAAAAAGTCTGAGCGAAATGGCTAAAGAGCATATCGTCGCAACTCAGAAATTGAGAGCGGCTGTCCAGGAGGCTCAACTAGAGCAGAAGCCAGTTTCGGAACGGACTTTCGCCCTTTTGAATGAATGCAACGAGAAGGTTAAGGAGCTGGCGGGAGTTGTGAATAACGCCGAGTTTGTTGAGTTAGTGCTGCCGAGAGGGCCGGCTTTGCGGGGGAGAGAATGGGGCAAAGAGAGTGTTTTTTCGGAGTTATTCTCCGAAAGGCCTTCGTTTGTGAATTTTAATCGAAAGGCCGATGATTTAAAAAATGACGTTGATTGGCATTTTCAACTTGCCGAACAAGTCAAAACGCTCACAGATAGAGAAATTGTAAAACTTGCATCTATGGATGAACGCGATTTGCGGGGATATGATCGCGAGGTTATGCAGCAGGTGATGATTTTTGTTAAACAAAAAATCGAGCGTCTACAATTGCCCGAACTTAAGGGATTATCGGAGCGATTGGATCGCATCATCCTAAATCTCCAAACGTATATTATAAAAGGAGAGTTGAAGCAGCTGGGATCGGGAGCCGTCAATAAGGTTTATAAAGTCGCTTATTTTGAGGAGGGTAAGAGGGTCGAGGGAGTTTTTAAACCCGATCCTACAGAGCTCGATGCGGGGGTCCGTTTTAAAGAACAACTATTTGGAACGGCAGCCGCTTCAGGAATTCCTCCGGGAATCGATGCTCATCTACCCTCACGGGCGGTAGCGAGTTCTGTCGTGGATCGGCTTTTATATAAAGATGAGACGATCTCTGTGAGGACGCGTTTTGCGATTGTTAACGGTCAAAGGGGGATTTTGATGGACAAGGCAGCGGGAAAAAGCCCTTTGGCAAAAAAAATGAACACAAGGGAAAGAATCAACCTCAATGATCTGCCTCAAGTTCGACAATTCATGATCAAAATCCTAAAAGAGAAAGAGGGAAAAATTGGTCTCCAAGATTTGAAGTTAATCGCGGCAATGACGCATTATCGGGAAGTGAAAATTGAAGGAGATCTTCTATCCGGCAAATGGATCTTAACCGGAATTCCTGTTGCATTCGAGCGCTTTAGCCCGAATAATTCGACTACCGCAGAAGGGCTGCTTAAGCTACAGGTCAAGGATTTTATCACCGGTGAGTGCGATCGCCATCCGCAAAACTATTTTATCGACGATGAGGGAAAAGTAAGGGGGATCGATGAAGATTGCTGCTTTGGAGTGAATGCTGTCCCAAAGGATAGAGATGTGCGCTTGCAGAGGTCCTTAAAGGGATTCATTCCCAACAACGCATCGCTTATGCTGAGAATGCCTCCTGTTGTTACAAAAAAAATTCAAAATGAAATAAACGATTTGAGAAATAGCGCTGAAAGGCTTATTGAATCTTTACATCCTTTTATATCGGAGGATGAAATCGGTGCCACTCTTCGAAGGCTGGAGATGCTAGATGATCATATCAACTCTTCTTCCTGTCTCGTTGTAGAGGACTCTGATGGCCTTTTATCTCCTAAAGCAAAAGAAAAAATCGATTCAAACAATAGTTATTGGGCAAGAGAGCTCTTCGTTTTTTCCAGCGACGAAAAAGGATGGAATTACCTCAGGGCCCATCGGAGAATATAGAAAAATATGACAAAGCCAATCATTTCGAATCCGCACTTTTCAGAGGGAATGATAAAAGCACAGGATTACTTCAATGAAGAGCATTTAACCTTACCTTTTATCCCTCAGGAAGATAAATCTAAAATAGAGCGTTTTCAGGAAGCTGTTTTCGGAACAAAACTTGATCCGCACCCCCTTTACGACATCGAGGCGTATGTCCGGGAATTTCTTTCCCGACCTGTTGAAGACTATGTGATGCTTGGTTTTGGCGGGCACGGTGTTTCGAGCCGGGGAATCCACTACTATGCCGTCAAAGGGAATCTTGCCCTATTTATTCAACTCAGTTATAACAGCGCCGCAACAGTCGATCTCGAGGAGGCTCGCGATAGAATCGAGGGCATCTTTCAAGCTATCGGTTATCTCTTCGATGCCATAAAGACTGCCAAAGAGAAGGGGAAGATCTCCGCCGAGAGGAGGCTATTGGTTGTTGAAAGCGATTTCTACGGTAGGGGCTGGGGCTGGATCGAGGACCGTCCGGGAGAGATTGATGCCAGTAAATGGCATCAAAATGAACCGGTCCTCTTAAGCGCGCTTCAAGAGATTCCAGGTAGTGGACCGGAGTAGTAGACCTGAGTAGTGGAAAAATATTTTCATTGCTTTCACGAGAGCAAATTTGTACAACTACGATCTTATTATCTTACGGACCCCTAAAAGAATGCTCAATTTTCGAAAACTGCGCCAGGACTTTTCTTCGAACATTCTGAAAGAAGGAAAGGAGTTATTTGATAATGAAGCTGTAATCGGAGCTAAAATTCTTCATCTTGACGCAGGCTCTATCCGCCTCAGCTCACGCGTTCGTGGGGCATTCGAGAATGTCTACGAGAGCGAAGTTGAGATCGACCGAAATGAGTCAATTGCCATCGATTCCAACTGCGATTGTACCTACACCTACGATTGCCAGCATATCTCGGCGCTCCTCTATTACCTTGAGCGGAACCTTGATGAAATTTTGGTGGCTTATTCGGAAGAAACCGATCTTGATTCGCATCACGGAATCGACGACGAAGAGAAACAGGAACTGCGTGAGGCCTTTGAGAAGGCGGCGTCAAAGGAAGATGCGCGCAAAGATCAGCAGTATCAAAAAGAGGTCTTACGCGAATATGTGAGCGCCGCCAAGCACTTGGGCGCCTCTCCCTTCTTCTTGCCCCAGGAAGTTCTCGACGAGGACCATGCTGAACTGGCTGTGATTTTCAATGGGCAAGTATTCGAAAAGAACAACCAGTCGGAAATTCAGCTCGCAATCCGTCTCCCTTCGCGTTCCAAACCGCTTTACATTCCCAATATCCGTGCCTTTCTAGACGCAGTGCGCTACCGCGAGCCGATCTCGATCAGCGGGAAGCGTTACTTTTTTACCCTCTTTTCCTTTGACCAGGCAGACCGCGAGGTTATGTCGCTCCTTCTTCATCACGCCACTTTTTCTAAAACGTTCGAGGAGCGCCAGATGCGCGTGGCCTATCTTAACCATCAGGCTTTGGGATCTCTGCTGGCTCGCGTCTACGATTTAGCCCTTTCGGGCGGGGGGCAGGTCGATAAAGAGGCTCCGATGCCCTGCCTCTTTAGCGGCAACCTGGAAGAGCCTCTTTGCTTTTCGACTTCACCCGCTGAGATTAAGTGCACGCTCGAATATCTCGAGGCTCCTGGCCCGATGCTCCTTTTAAAACCCTCCTTCCAAGTCGATGAAGAGACGATCGATCCGATCGAAGCCTTGCTTTTCGAATCGACAAAGCCGGGTTTGATTTACCGAAATACCTATTACCGTTTTCAGCCCCACATCAAACGTGTCCACCTCCAAGCGATCTCGCTTTTTCACGAAATCACCATCCCCGAGGCGCTCTTCGGGACCTTTATCGAAAATGCTCTTCCCCTTCTTCGGCAATACGCCGAGGTTACAAACCCGAGTCTCATCGACCGTTTCGTCACCCTTCCCTATGTGGAAAAGCTCAAGGCACGCTGCGTGATTCACTACCTAAACGGTGAGTTGGAGGCCGAGCTTTTCTTTACTTACGGCGATCTGGAGATCCCCGCAGCTCTTTCTAAGCTCGAATATAGCCAGATCGTCCCCTTTGTCGCCCAGGAGGGGATTTTAGCGCGCAATTTGGTCGAAGAGCGGAAAATTATTGAAGAGATTTTCGAAGACTTTCTTTTCGATGAAAAGGAGGGAGTCTTTCGGGTGAAAAGCGAGAAGAAAATCGTCGAATTTATGACCGAGATCATTCCGCGCACATCCGAGCAAATTATCTACGAATGCCCTGAGAATCTCTCTGAGCAATTTATTTACGACGAGTCGACGTTCGAGCTTCACTTCAGAGAAAGTAAGCGAATCGATACTTATGAAGTCGAATTAAAAGTAGACGGCCATCTAAAAGGAACGAAACTAGATCTTTTATGGGACTGCATCGCTTCGAAAAAACGGTTTCTGGAGATGCATGCCCCCGGTCAAAAAAAGGCGGGACGCAAAAATTCAAAAATGCCCCGCATCTTAGTACTCGACTTGGATAAAATCGCGCCACTTGTCCAGATTTTCGACGAGGTTGGCTTGGAGGTCATCGATACCCATGTTCAAGAACGCCCCCTTTGGAGCCTAACTTCGATTAACGCCCTGCAGTTTCAATCTCTCCCCGTAAAGTACTCGATGAGCAAGCGCCTGCAACAGATTCAAAAGCAGATCTTGGGCGAGGCCGCCTTCACAGCGCAAAAAGTCCCCGCCTCGATTCAAGCCGACTTGCGCAACTACCAGCTCGAAGGCGTTCACTGGCTGGAAAGACTGCGCAGGATGCACCTCAACGGAATTTTGGCAGATGATATGGGTCTTGGGAAGACCCTGCAGGCGATTATCGCCATCACACAAAGCAAACAGGAGAACCCCGATTCCAAATCGCTTATCGTCTGCCCTACATCCCTCGTTTACAACTGGCAGGAAGAGTTTCATAAGTTTAACCCCCAACTTAAAGCTCTTGTCGTCGACGCCACTCCTTCGCAAAGACGCAAGCTGATAAAGTCGATCAACAGCTACGATGTTGTGATTACCTCTTACAACCTCTTGCAAAAAGATATCGAGTTTTACAAAGAAATAGATTTCGATTACGTCGTCCTTGACGAAGCTCAGCACATCAAAAACCGCGGCACACGCAACGCGAAGTCGGTAAAAATGATCCAGGCGGCTCACCGGCTCATTTTAACGGGAACGCCGATCGAAAATTCGCTTGAAGAGTTGTGGAGCCTCTTCGACTTCCTGATGCCCGGACTGCTAAGCAATTTCGATCGTTTTGTCGAAAAATATATCCGCAATTGCGGTCATACGGAAAATAAATCTTCAAATATCGAAACTCTACGTAAGAAAGTCTCACCCTTTATCCTGCGACGTATGAAAGAAGATGTCTTGGAGGACCTTCCTCCGGTCTCCGAAATTCTCTACCATTGCCATCTGACGGAGATGCAGCAGGAGCTCTATACCTCCTACGCAAAGTCGGCAAAAGAAGAGCTGTCGCGGCTTGTGAAAAAAGAGGGATTCGACAAAATTCAGATCCATGTTCTTGCGACCCTTACCCGATTAAAGCAGATCTGCTGCCATCCGGCCATTTTCGCTAAAGAGAAGCCGGAATTAGGAGATTCGGCCAAATACGACATGCTTATGGAATTACTTCCCTCTTTGATCGAAGGGAAGCACAAAACGGTCATTTTCAGCCAATATACGAAAATGCTCCAGATTTTACGCGAAGATATGAAGCACCGCGGGATTCCCTTTGCTTATCTCGACGGCTCGAGCAAAAACCGCTTGGAGATCGTGAAGCAGTTTAACGAAGACCAATCGATCCCTGTTTTCCTTGTTTCTTTAAAAGCAGGAGGATCAGGATTAAATTTAGTTGGAGCTGACACGGTTATCCATTATGATATGTGGTGGAATCCGGCTGTAGAAAACCAGGCGACCGACCGCGTCCATCGCCTTGGCCAGAAGAAATCCGTTTCTTCCTACAAGCTTGTGACGCTAAATACAATTGAAGAGAAGATTTTAAACCTGCAAAACAGAAAGAAGGGGCTTGTCAAGAAAGTGATGAGTTCCGACGACGAAGCAATATCGAAGCTGACGTGGGAAGAAGTCTTAGAACTATTACAGACGTAAGGTACAAAGTTGAATAGGAGCCATCCGGGATTTAAAGCTCTCCTCGAAGTAGTTCGCAATAAAGCATTTAAAAGATTCGATAAGGTATTCAATTTCTTTTCCAGCGACATTGGAATCGACTTGGGTACAGCGAACACATTGGTTTATGTGCGAGGAAAGGGGATCGTATTGAGCGAGCCTTCTGTTGTGGCCGTCGATTCTCAAACAAATGAGGTATTGGCAGTCGGCCATAAAGCGAAAGCGATGCTGGGCAAAACACCCAGAAAGATACACGCGGTCCGTCCGATGAAAGATGGTGTGATTGCCGATTTCGAAATTGCCGAAGGGATGCTGAAGGCCTTGATTAAACGGGTCACACCGGCACGCTCTCTATTTCGTCCTAAAATTTTGATCGCCGTTCCTTCCGGGATTACCGGAGTGGAAAAGAGGGCGGTTGAGGATTCCGCTCTGCATGCGGGCGCCCAAGAGGTTATTTTGATCGAAGAACCGATGGCAGCCGCTATCGGAGTCGATCTACCGGTTCACGAGCCTGCCGCAAGTATGATCATCGACATCGGCGGCGGAACAACTGAAATTGCGATTATTTCCTTAGGTGGAATCGTTGAGTCCCGTTCGCTTCGCATCGCCGGAGACGAGTTCGACGAGTGCATCATCAACTACATGCGCCGCACCTACAATCTCATGATCGGGCCCAGAACGGCCGAGGAGATCAAAATCACCATCGGCTCAGCCTTTCCTCTCGGTGATAAAGAACTTGAGATGGAAGTGCGCGGTCGTGACCAAGTTGCCGGCCTCCCGGTCACCAAACGGATCAACTCTGTGGAAATCCGCGAGTGCCTCGCCGAGCCGATACAGCAGATCGTTGAGTGCGTCCGTTTGACTCTAGAAAAATGCCCCCCCGAACTCTCTGCCGACCTGGTCGAGAGAGGAATGGTGCTTGCCGGCGGCGGAGCATTGATCAAGGGGCTGGATAAAGCCCTCACGAAAGATACCGGGCTTCCCGTGATTATCGCGCCCCATCCTCTGTTGGCAGTTTGTATGGGGACGGGAAAAGCCCTCGAACATTTGGATAAATTCAAAAAGCGCAAAGCTATGATTTAGAATAGAGTTCGCATGCTGGAAACACTAAAACACAAAAGATTGAAAGAGTGGATCCATGAAGTGATCGAATTGACCCAGCCGGCTCGCGTCCATCTCTGTGACGGAAGCGAAGAGGAGAATCGCGCCCTGTGCGATTTAATGGTCGAAAACGGAACTTTCATCCGCCTAAACGAAACCAAGCGTCCCAATAGCTTTTTAGCCCGTTCAAACCCTGACGACGTCGCACGTGTCGAGGGGTGCACTTTTATCTGTTCGGAGAATGAGATCGACGCCGGCCCGACAAACAATTGGCGCGCTCCCGACGAGATGGAGAGAGAAATGCGCGCCCTTTTCAAAGGGTCGATGCGCGGGAGGACTCTCTATATCATTCCCTACAGCATGGGGCCTTTGGGATCGGATATTGCCCAGATCGGTGTTGAGTTGACCGATTCTCCTTATGTTGTCTGCAACATGCGGATCATGACCCGCATCGGAAAGAAAGTTCTCGATATTTTAGGCGAGGATGGAGAATTCATTCCCTGCCTCCACAGCGTCGGCCTTCCTTTGAAAGAGGGTGAGAAAGATCCAGCCTGGCCCTGCAATCCCAAAAATACCCACATTGTCCATTTTCCGGAGACCAGGAGAATTTGGTCGTTTGGCAGTGGATATGGCGGAAACGCGCTTTTGGGAAAAAAGTGCTTTGCCCTGCGGATCGCTTCCGTCATGGCCCGCGACGAGGGATGGATGGCCGAGCACATGTTAATTGTCGGGGTTACGAATCCCGAAGGAAAGAAGAAGTATTTCGCAGCCGCCTTTCCGAGCGCGTGCGGGAAGACCAACCTTGCCATGATGAATTCGCCGCTTCCCGGGTGGAAAATCGAGTGCGTCGGAGATGACATCGCCTGGATGAAGTTCAGCAAGGACGGTGGTTTATACGCCATTAATCCCGAAGCCGGCTTTTTTGGGGTTGCCCCCGGAACTTCATCCCAATCCAATCCAAACGCCTTAGCCTCCTGTTCCAAAAATTCGATTTTTACAAACGCCGCTCTTACTCCCGAGGGGGATGTTTGGTGGGAAGGAATGAGTGAAGAACGACCGGCTCATCTAACTGACTGGATGGGCAATCCATGGACGCCCGGCACTAAAACCGTTGCCGCCCATCCCAATTCCCGCTTTACAGCTCCTGCCAAACAGTGCCCTGTAATGGACCCTTCGTGGGAAGATCCTGCAGGCGTCCCCATTTCCGCCTTCATTTTCGGCGGGAGGCGCAGCACTCTCGTCCCCCTAGTATATGAAGCATTTGATTGGAATCACGGGACCTATATCGGATGCAGCGTCTCATCCGAAATGACAGCCGCAGCCGCCGGCGTAGTCGGCAGACTCAGACACGATCCCTTTGCCATGCTCCCCTTTTGCGGCTACAACATGGGAGACTATTTCGGCCACTGGCTCTCGATCGGTAAAAAGACAACCCCCGAGAAACTACCCAAAATCTATTCCGCGAACTGGTTTAGGAAATCCTCCGACGGTAAATTCCTATGGCCCGGTTTCGGCGAGAACGCACGTGTATTGAAATGGATATTCGAGAGGACAGAAGGGGAAGGAAAAGCAGAACAAAGCCCGATCGGCTATTTGCCCGCTCCCGGCGCGCTTGATCTCTCAGGGCTTCAACTTTCCAAAGAAACCGAAGGGGCGCTCTTCCACATTGACCGGGAGGGATGGCTGACTGAGGTCGAAGGAATGCGCAAATATCTCTCCCAATTTAAGGAGCGTCTTCCCCAAGGTGTTGTTGATCAATTAGATCAGCTTGAAAAGAGGCTGAAAAATGGATAATGCCTTTCAAGTAGTTGTCTTGGGATGTACAGGAGGCCCTCGTGAAGGAAATCTTTCTTGCTATCTCCTCTCTTCGTTAAAGAAGGAGTCTCAATGGATTGCCTTTGACGCCGGCACTCTCTTAGCAGGAATCGATGCAGCCGTTTTAAAAAAGAGTTTCGAGACGGTTCCCTTTTCTGATTCCGAACTTACCCCTTCGGGTGAAGTGCTGCGTAATCATTTAAAGGCCTATTTGATCTCGCACACACACCTCGACCACATTGCCGCGCTTGTCCTCAATTCTCAAATCGACACTTCGAAATACATATTGGGAATCGATCCCACCATCGATAATCTTCGCGACCATATTTTTAATGGACGGGTTTGGCCAAACTATGGCGACGAAGGACATGAGCCGATCTTAAGTAAATATCACTATGTCCGTCTTCCGCTTCATCAACCGGTGCCCATTCCCGATACATCGATGCATGTCGAAGCCTATTTGCTCAGCCATCCCCGAGGCTATCCCTCTACGGCATTTTTAATCGAATCGGAGGGGGATTACATGCTCTACTTCGGCGATACCTCCTCTGATTCTCTTGAAGTTGAAAAGCACCTTGCCCGAATTTGGAAGCGAATCGCTCCTCTGATTTGCGAAGGTAAATTCAAAGGGATGCTTCTCGAGTGCTCCTACTCCCACAAAGAGGCCGATCAAGTCATATTCGGCCATTTAGACACCAAGCTGATGATGCTCGAGCTCCATCGCTTAGCCGATCTTGCTCAAACCTCCTTGGAGGGTTTGAACGTAGTCGTCACCCACCGCAAAGAGAACATAAAAAAAGGCGAAGACCTCAAGGAGACTATCGCTCGAGAGCTGACAGAGTTGAATGATCTAGGGGTGAACTTCATTTTTCCCGAGCAGGGTAACCGCATTCTTCTCTAAAAGCGATCCAATTCTTATAGATAGGTTTACATGTTGAAAAAAGAATTCTTTTCCTCTGTTGAAACAGAATGATATAGCAGAATAAGTTGAAAAATTTACATTTTCACCGCGTCAAAGCTCCCGGGCTTGACCGATCATAAGTGAACCAATATTAGAAATATGGGTTCACTTATGATCGGTCAATCACGGGGCTTTCACGCAGGTCAAAATGTAAATTTTTCAACTGATTCTGCTATATGTTGTTGACTGCGATCAAAGCGAAAAGAAGCCCGAACACCCCCAGAATCATGATTTTAAAAGCGCGAATCCCCATCTCTAATTCTTCAGTTGAGACAAGATTTTGGGACTAGCTAATCCTTTATCCGCTAAAATGCGCATCACTTTTTCGCTTGCGACTCCGTAGTCGATCATCCTCTCCATCAATCTGCTTTCTGCCAGTTCATTCAACATTTCTTTGGAAGCGCGCCCCACAGCCGCGATTTGAGCGTTGAGAAGCTCCCGTCCTGTCGCGTTAGGGAAGCGCCGCATCCCGCCTGTAAGCTCGATCGCTGAGGGCAGAGGACTCATATCCAGAGTATGGCGTGTATGTCCATGAAAAACAATCGACCACCTTTCCGGTTCGGCGTTCGGTTTGTGTACCACTCGATGCACCCCGCTTCGGTAGAAGCCATTCGCGAGATGCTCGAGGCTATCGCCCACGTTGATGATCAGGGCGTCTTTAGGAACCACGACGTCTACCCATGTCTTGTCTTTGAGTTGAACTTGCAATCCCTTGCGTGTATTTTCATCTAAAAACCTCGTTTTTCTACTACACTTGTAGTATTTCGATTTAAAAAAAGCGAACTCCCCCTCCCTCGTTAACAAATCACAAACCCTAGTAGCGGGATCAATCCCAGCAAGAAGGCAGTGGCGGCGGCGGCATACCATCTGCTTTGTTTTCTCTTTGGATTAAGGACGGTTTGCAGGCGGTGCAAAAGGAGCTTCCCTGTTGTAGGTTGAAAAGCCGCGCAGGGGTAATATCTAGCATTTTGTTTCTCTTTGAGAGTTTTTTGGAGTGCAGAAGCCAAGTCGATTCCCTCAAGGTCATATTTATAAACCGAAGCGTCGCATGCAAGTTCTTGCTCGTGTTCAAGTTTCTGAAGCCAGCGCTTCATGGGCACCCACCAGAATAGGGCAGCGGCGCTCCGGCAAATCGCCCGGAAAAGAGTATCTTTCCAGCAAAGGTGTTCAAGCTCATGAGCGACAACAGCTTCTAATTCTTTTTGAGTCAAGGTCTCTACCAGCTTTTTGGGGATGAAAATCCGTTTTCCCCATCCTGCGAATGGAACCGTAATTTCTTCCGTCAGCACGATTTCAACTCCTAGACGTTCCAGCTTGCTGGAGAGTATTTTCTTGAATAGAAGCCGATTTTTATTCCCTTTGCTCTGTATACGTTTAATCCGGGAGGCTGATCGGAGACAACTCACAATGCATCCGGCCATGCGGTAGAGGGAGAGAGCCAAGATGCCTGCAAGAGCGGCGTAGATCATAAAGGGAGGCAGATGCATCAATAAATTCCCTGTTAGGGTTTTAAGTCCATACTGAGCCATCGCGTCCCGCTCAACTGTAGGAAGATGTTTAAATAAAAAATATTGAAGCGGATGAGAACAGCTGAAAATACTGATATTCACAACCGACCAGGCGGAAGGGATCATCGACCATAGCGGTTCAAGCGCCAACCTTAGAGGGGGGATGAGCCGGAGCGATGCCTTGAATCGATCATTCCGGATTTTGAAGAGGGGCAAAACAATTTCTGTTAACAAAGAGAATAGCAGAAATCCGAATAGCGCATTCAAAGCACGCTGCAGCAGATGGCCGGCGAAAATGTAGCTATTCATCTTTCGCTGCTCTTTTTTTGGCGTTTTGGATCATCTTCTCGACTTTTTCGAGATCCTCGGAAGAAAGATCTTCTGCTTCGTCGATCAGGTAGGAGACCATGTCGACTGTTTTTAACCCGAAGAGACGCGATTTGAAGCGCTCGAAAAGCGAGTTTTCGTCGCTTTTTACCAACCAATACTCGTACCGGTTGCCTACACGGTCACGAGTTAGTAGTTTTTTTTTCACAAGGCGCCCCATCACAGTCATCACGGTTGTATATTTATCCTTATCTCCCAGAGCTTGCTGCATCTCGCGCACACTCATCCGTTTTCCCTTAGAACGTAAGGTGTTGAGAATTGAGTGTTCGAGATCTCCAAACCCTCTTTTTTTCATATGTTCTCCTTGCTGTAAGACTTAGAGAATACTACGTACGTAGTATTTCGATTAAGGAGATATTTCCCCCTCTCCAAAAAAAAGCATCCACATCGCTTTTACGATGGGACGCTTTGAAAGTCGGGTTGAGGGGATTTATTATTTACTCCAACCCATGTTGTTAGGAGTTTTATTGTTTTTTTTTCCGTTCCTCATGGAATCCCCATTCCCTTTTTGAGCCTTAGGAGTACCCCAGAGCGGAGAGCCTTCCTTATCGCGGATATTCAATGAACGTCCGTCCATCGTTAATTCCGTGACTAATAGCAAATTACGGCCGTTTACCCGCACTTTTGATCCTTTTACCTGAATTTCATCACCCTCATTTACGGAGAATCCCTTCTCTTCCAAAAACCAGGCCGGGCCTAGATTGAGAGCCATTCTTCCCCCGTTGCCTGTAGACGAAATGATGGCGATTAAATACGTGTCTTTATCAGGGAACTGAACTCTGACCACATCTTCAACCTCTCCGTTGACGCTCTCAATGTTTTTCGCATCGAAATCACCTTTATAGAGATAGGTCATATCTCCTCGGGTAAAACCGTGGTTGTCGTAAATTCTCTCTTCATCCTCTTGCTCGAAGATGGTAATCTGATGGGTCGGAATCTGGGAATTATTGTTTCCATTTCCATTTCCATTTCCGTTTCCAATGTTAGGTGATACGGCAAAGGCTGTGCAAGTTAGACAAAAAAAGGCTAAGCTTGTGGAACATAAGTATTTAATTTTTGTTATATTTGACATAATGGTATTTCTCCAAGGTGGGTAACTATCTAATGCGTTAGTTCTGATTATACAAAAATTTACTACTATATAAAACAAATTTTTGTTGAAATTCGCAATTATTGTTCTTATTTCAAAAATAGAGTAATTTAAATTTTGAGCTTCGATCAAAAATCGACTATAATAATCTAAAACCGGAATTGCGTGTTGAAGTCGAAGGCTAACTCATCGTAAAAGCGTCCTTCAATGGTGAGATTCCATTTGGCGCATCCCGTCAGCGTCACTCCAATGGCGTAACCGGGATGTCGCAGATTCTTGATATCGAAAAATGTGCGCGTTTCGGAGGTCTCCGTCGCACGATTGAAATCCCCTTTCGCGCACGCCCATTTAAAGGCACCGTAAGGAACGACATCGATCCAGCAGGAAATCGGGACGATGTAGGAAACACCCGCAGAGATTTGCCATTCAGTATATTTGAGACGGGCGTTGATGTAGTCGGGCGGTCCCTCTTCCAGACGGACCGCGTCGATTTTTGGGCGTGTGTAGAAGTACTTTCCATCGACACCGAAAACAAAACGCCCCAGGTGGAAGAGGGCCGCATCGGCCCCGATGGTATAAGAGAATGAAGAGGTTGTGTCGATGTAATAAAGAGCGTTAGGGTCGGCTTCGATCAAAAAAGCCGATCGAAGCGATTCGATCTTGAGGAAACTCGCTCCCAGGGTTGAGTAGAGGTCGAGCCTGTCGAAGAAGTTGATCGCAATGTACCCCGCGTTCGTACAGATCTTGGTTTTGCGCAGATGAGCGCTTCGATTACTTGCATCGACTTTCATCTTCCTGTCAAAGGTATAATCTCCGCAATAGCCGACCCTCAGACTGAACAGATCGGTCCATCTCAAAGAATCGCAATAATCGAATCGCCCCGGGCAATAGACCCCCTGGATCAGCATATTTGCGCTTGCGGGGTTCCCCACGGGAAGCGCCATAAGGCTTAGAGGCGGAAGGACGATCATAAAGAGGCATAAGAGGATTTTTTTCATGGGGACTTAGATTTGGAATTGTATGTTTAAAAAAAACGCAAATTCGTTGATAAAACGCCCCTCGATAGTGGCGCTCCACCTTTCCCAGCCCACCATAGTCAAACCGAGCGCATAGCCAAAGTTGTGGGGAGTTCTCAAATTGGGGAAGGCGTGTATGGGTGGCTCGTTGGTCAGATTGTCAAAATCGATTTTCGCATGGGCCCATTCGACGGCAGCATAGGGGACCACCTTGACGGTGGAGGAAATGGGGACGCGGTAAGCTGCTCCCAGGCTAACCTGCCACTCTTGATAAAGGATGTAATCAGAAAAGTATTCAACAGGCCCTCCCTCCCTTCTTCCCGAGTTGAGACGCGGGCGGGTATATAAGTATTTACCGTCGGCGCCGATCGCTAGGTCGCAGAATTCGAAAAGAGTGACACGCGCACCCGCCGTAAAGGAAATATTAGAATTGGTTTCCAGGTAATAGATGCGGTTATCTGCTACGCCGAAAGCCGATTCCGGCGTCTCGAATGCTAGGTTGGTTGAACCAAAAACGCCATATAAGTCGGCTATATGAAAGAGATTCAGTGCCAAAAAACCACCGTTCGTGTTGATGCGCGTTTCGCTTATAGTTTCGCCGCGGCCGGGGGCGTCGATCGCAAACTTGCGGTTAAAAACGTAATCGCCGTAAAAGCCGATGCGGATGCTGAAAAAATCAAGACATTCATAATACGGGTCATAGTAACCGAAGGGTTCGAACCCTCGATTCCAGAAGACCCCGGTCGATATTAGACTCGCATCCCAAGGATTTCCTACCGGGAGGGCTTTCGCGCTTATCGGGATTAATAGGATCGTGAAAATGGTCAGGATGTGCTTTCTCATGCGAGACTCCTACTCTACATTAAGCTTACGCCATGTGCGAGTTATTACCATGCAGGAGCGCCGGGTCTTTGCCCTATCAATCCGCCCTCGTTCGGACCGCTTCGCTTTGGCCCGGCTTTGTCTCGCTCGCTTCTGCATAAAAAAAACTCGCACAGCCGTAAGTTTGAAAAATAATAAGTTAACAGTTTCCATTCAAGAAACTTCTTATAGGTTGAGAAATGAAAGAGAATCGTTTATGATCTGACAGTATGAAAAATAAACCACTTACAATTGGAAATACTTTGATTCAACCCGGAGAGCGGCTTACGCTCGGTTTGCCGACTCCCGAACTCTCGACCTATACCTCTATGCACATCCCGATTCATATCATCCACGGGAAGCGCGAAGGCCCCTGTCTTCTCGTGTGCGCCGCGATCCACGGAGACGAGATGAACGGAATCGCGATTATTCACAAACTCCTTAACGCTCAACTTTTAAAATCTTTGCGCGGCACGTTGATTGCAGTTCCGGCCATTAATGTTTATGGATTGATGACCCTCACGCGCAATCTTCCCGATAGGCGCGACTTGGACGGCAGTTTTCCCGGTTCGGTAAGCGGTTCGTTCGCAGCCCGCCTCGCCCACCATCTTACAAATGAAATTTTGAGCAAGGCGACCCATTGCATCGATATTCACACAGGCGAGCCTCACCAAAGCTGCCTCCCGCAAATCCAAACAAATATGAAAATTCCCGAAGCCGAAAAAATGGCTCGCTCCTTTCAACCCTTTGTGATTGTCGATACGCAATCCGAAAGAGGCCTTTTGTGGCAAAACGGGCAGGGGATTCCGACTCTTATCTATCAGACAGGCGAACCACTCAGGCTTGATGATAGGGGAATCCGCGGCGGTTTTCAGGGAATTTTACGCGTCATGCGGTCCCTTGATATGCTGAAGCTCAAGGGAAAAACTGAGTATCAACCTATCGAGGTCCGTTCTAGAAATTGGCTTCGAGCGCCCGGTTCGGGACTCTGCCAACTCTTTAAAAAACTCGGCGCCTTCGTCAAAAAAGGAGAGCTCTTGGCGGAAATTTACGATCCCTTCGGTACCTCGCAAAAATTTCAAATCTACTCCCCTCAGCAGGGGATCCTTTTAACGCTCAATACTCTCCCGTTAGTTAATGAGGGTGACCCGATTGTCGAATTGGCGCCGACGGAAGATGAGGTTTCTCCAGAAAATTGGGAATTTAATCTCTAAGGTGTGAAAGGCTATGGAGGACTCAAAAAAAATCTCCTTTTTCGGGATCTTTGTTTGGTCGCTTGCAATCCTTTTTTTCTTTTACGACTTCTTTCTCAGTATTTTTTTAGGAACGATCGCAGACGAAGTTAGAGAGAGTCTCGATCTGACGATCCGCCAGTTTTCCATTGTCGCTGCAGCCTATTATGTGACATATGGATCGATGCAGATTCCGGTCGGAATCCTAACTGAAAAAATCGGAACGCGGATCATCCTTTCCGGTGCGGCTTTGATCTGTACGATCGGCGTCTTTCTTTTTTCACTTGCGACCTCCTTTTACACAGCTCTGGCAGCGCGTTTATTGATCGGATTTGGTTCTTCCTTTGCCTTTGTCTCGTTGCTCATCCTTGCACTAAATTGGTTTCCAAAGAAATATTTTGGTTTTTTGTGCGGACTGGCACTCTTTATAGGCGCGGCGGGGCCGATGGTTGCCGGAGCGCCGCTAGCCTATGTCACTCAACTCCTTGATGGAAATTGGAGGTTGATCCTCAACTATATAGGAGGATTTGGCGCCCTCTTGACCCTCCTTCTGGTCATCTTTATGCGTAACAAACCCAAGTTGGAGAGGGAGGAGATCATCTTTATCACACCGCACGAGCCTTTGAGGCGAAAGTTGCTTGAACTGATGAAAAACCGGCAAGCCTGGTACACGGTTTTATGTTCAAGTTTTCTCTATTGCACCCTTCCCATCGTGGCAGCTTACTTTGGAACATCTTTTTTGCGAGCAAGAGGGTTTGAAAAAACGGATTCGGCCTTTATTGTCTCAATGGTTTGGGTCGGCTACGCAATCGGGAACCCGCTGATTGGAAGATTTTCGGATAGTCTGAAGAGGCGTACACCTTTTCTCTCTTTTTTTAGCTTCCTTGGGGCCTTCGCATCCATTTATCTTTTGTACTTTTGCCCCGATAACTACCTCCTTCTGCTCGCGATCTTTTTTACAATGGGTCTTGCCTCTTCTTCCCAGGGTCTGGCGTTCGCTCTAATCGTTGAACATACGCCTCAGAAACTCAATTCCGCCGCCTTGGGTTTTAACAATGCCGGGGGGATGCTTTTTGCTGCCCTTTTTCCTTCCATCGCAGGCGCGATCATTGAAGCTGCGCATATCGCCTCTCCCGGTGAGCCTCTTTCTTCAGCCGATTATGTCGCCGGATTATCATTAATCCCTCTTCTCTATGCACTTGCCGGGCTCCTATCTTTGTTCTGTATTAAAGAGACATTCTGCCGCCAGCAACACGAAATCCACAAGCTCCATCCCCTACATAAGGCTTCGGATTTACTTTAGCAATCTTCGCAAACGGCGCAATATAGAACGTTGTTCTTCGTAGGGGATGTGCAAGAGGGTAGCTGAAGCCCAAGTGCCCGTCAATTCTTCATAAAAGAGAGATCTTCAAAGCCTTAATAACGGAGTCAATCGTCCGCTTGTATTTGAAATAGTCCAAATTTCATGATTTGCCCCTTGTCGTTTAAGACGCCAACCATAACTTTTTAGTATTTTCTAGATTTCGCCCTTTTTCATGAGTGTAGCTTGTACACTAATTTGTGTAGAAAATGAAAAATTTATTGGACAGCGACACCAATAAAATATTTCCTTGAAATGTTATACCTATCCTTTTTATGGAGAAGATAAAGAAAATAAATTCGAGCAATTCTCATCCTGTCAATTATGAAAAAAAATCTGATTGCCCTTTTTCTTTTTCCACTCCTTGCCTTTGGTTATCAACCTGAAGTTGCCTTGGGTGAGCTGTTTGTCGACGTGCAGATGGAAAGAACGTTTCCCGATTCTAAAACATTTGTCGATGCAGTACCCATCTGCTGCCCTGAAGATATTCTACGCATTTATAAAAGTGAGTGCCCGGCAAATCTTCAAACTTTTTTAAAAAGGTATTTTACTCTACCCAAAGAACCCCCACCAGTTGAAAGCACCGGCTTGACGATGCGCGAGTATCTAATGAGCATGTGGGATCAACTGCAACGCTCTTCATTGAAGGCGTGCTGTGAGATCACGACTCTGCTCCCTCTTCCCCGTCCTTATATCGTCTCAGGAGATCGCTTTCGCGAGATGTATTACTGGGACAGCTTCTTTGCCATGCTAGGCCTCTCGCTTTCAGGTCGAGATCAATTAATGGAGGGGATGCTCATCGATTTTGCCTATTTAATAGACCTGTACGGATTTATCCCAAACGGGAATCGCAGCTACTACTTGAGCCGTTCGCAGCCTCCCTTTTTCTCTCTGATGGTTTTATTGAGCGACTCACCGGAAACCTATCTGAGTCAGCTCGAAAAAGAATACTCTTTTTGGATGACCCAGCGCTATGTTCTCTCGACACAGCTCAATCAATATTCCGACGCCTGTTGGACGCCTAGACCTGAGTCGTATCGGGAAGATATTTGCAATGCCTCTCTCTATCCTGAGGAGAGGCGTGCCGCTTACTATCACAATGTCCGCGCGACAGCCGAGTCGGGATGGGATTTCAGCTCTCGATGGCTAGATGAGGAGGGCCAATTTATCACAACCCACCTAATAGAGGTAGACCTGAATTGCCTCCTCTATCATCAGGAGGCTCTTCTCGCAGATCTCTATTCAGCTAGAGGATGCACCGAAAAAGCATTTTACTACCGCCAGCAAGCAGAGAGGAGAAGAGCTGCCATTCAGGAATATTTTTGGGATGATGAACGGCAATACTTCTTTGATTACGATTTTGTGAAGGGGAAACGGACCCCGCATTTCACACTTGCAGGAGTCTTTCCCCTTTTATTTAATCTAGCAACGGAGGAACAGGCAGAGAGCGTCGCAAGAACCCTGCGAGAACGCTTTTTATATCCGGGCGGACTTGTAACGACACTCGTCGAGACTGACCAACAATGGGATTATCCGAATGGATGGCCTCCTCTCCAATGGGTCGCGGTCTGCGGACTGCGAAACTACGGCTATCTCGAACTGGCAAGTGAAATTGTCCGTCGCTGGCTCAAAGTCAACGATTTTGAGTTCGCCCTCACCGGCCAGATGCTCGAAAAATACAATGTCGTCGATCCTGAAAAGCTTCCCGGAGAGGGCGAATACCCCCTTCAGCGTGGGTTTGGATGGACGAACGGAGTTGCCCTCTATTTTTACGAGTGGACGCCCAACAAGAAATGCTACCGCATGTTCGAGCAGAGAGAGGCCGAATCAAGAAGCAGGTAAATATAGTCGATTCAAACTTAATCGACTATATAGTGGAGAACCTTTTGAACATTTTTCTCTCTTCGGCTGTCTAAAGGGGACAAGGAGGTTTTTTATGCTTAAGTCTTTCTTTTTGTTGACTTTAATCGTTTTTAGCCAAGTTTATGCCTCTGTCCCATCTCATCGAAGCCATTACGATCACAGGGGGATGCGCAACTGTTGGATCAACTGTGAACAGAAAGGGCTCCATCATGGTGAATATTATGGATATGAAGCCCTAGATCGTTAAGCACCCTCTTCTCGGGAACAGGTATTAAGTCATACGCATTTAGATATTTATCTTATTAGTTTCCTATGATCGAAAAGAGGAAAAATCCAATAATCGAGTTTTCAGGTTGTTAAACCTTAAGTTCTTCATATTCAGTACATAACTCCTTTTTTTCTAAAGAATTAATAAAAATAGTTTAAGGAATAAAATTATTTTATAATTTATTTGAATATAAGCTTTTGAGAATACTAATATGAATGTAAGTAGGTTTTATAGTTAGTTTTGTGTATCCGCACAAACTGTTTAAATGAATCTACTGAAAAAAGGGAGGAATCCTTATGTTAAAGAAAGTAGGATTTATTGGTGCTCTGTTAGTAGGACTCTTTGCAGTTCCTAACCTATTTGCAGCATGCCCATCGGGGGCATGTCCACCGGCTTGCCCACCTGCTTGCCCACCGGCATGTCCAGTAGAGCAACCCGCCGGGGAGTGCTACTGTAAGTACGTACAGCATATACCGCAGTGCCGCTATCATCAGAGATGCTACGAAGAATGTATCCCATGCCCTAAGACATGCTGCCGATACGTTCCTGAACATTACGATGTTCAGCGTTGCCGGTATGTTCCTCAGTACTACACTGTACAGGTTCAGAAGTGCCGTTATGTTCCAGAATACTACTGCGAACAAAAGTGTCGCTATGTTCCTCAGTACTACCAAGTAGAGGATTTCAAGACTTGTAAGAAATTCTACTACGAGCCTGAGTACTACACTGTTCCAAGGTACTA
Organism: Chlamydiales bacterium; assembly: GCA_020831465.1. GTDB lineage: Bacteria > Chlamydiota > Chlamydiia > Chlamydiales > JAAKFR01 > JAJACP01. The sequence continues at coordinate 7,123 of JAFIGI010000038.1, read as the reverse complement.
CTGGAAACGTGAGTGCCCTGCAGCATGCCCACCGGCTTGTCCGCCCCAGGTGTTTGCTCCAGCAGGAGGTTGTCCTGGAGGACGCTGTCCTTAATTAAGTTTGATTGAGCGGGATTCCCCCGCAAGCGGGCCGGCCTTCGGGTCGGCCCGTTTTTTTCTGCCCGAATTTATAATTTATATATGTTTTTTATAATAAAAATTATTTTTTTTAATTTTCTTTAAAATTAAATGAATAAACTTTAAAATAATATATGAAATTGGAATATAAAAATAGTAGGCACTTATGACAAGTTTAAAAGTTAGTTTTGATCCACAAAAAACTATAATTCAAGAAGATACGGTTAGTTTAGAAAAAAGATCGGCATCTTGCTTAGGCCGCAATTGGCAACGTTTATCCTTTGATAAAATCGCTGCGGCAATTGCAATCCTCTTCGGTCTTACCGTTGTAACTTTAAGCGCCCTCCTTTTTTCTGGATTTTTTTCTAGGGGTTACGTAAATGCCGAAATTTTAACAGCCAGCATCTCGCTTGGCATTTTTGTAGGCCTCTTCCCTATAGGCATTGGATTATCTGCCTTGACCTGCCCAAAGCTTCTTTGTGAAGACGATGATTCCTGATTGTCTGATGAAATTGAGTCTCCCTTTTCCTTAAATTCCGGGTCGGGTTACTATTCGGGGTATGGAATTAGAACCTCTTCTAGAGAAGAAAATCAAGCCAAAAGCTGAACGCATTGACAGAGAACCAAGAGCCTTGAGCAAGGCACTAAAGCTTCTTGCAAGACATAAGTTCTTAGCTCAAAGAGTCTCCAACGAATATGGCGGACGTAATCTCGACAGAGAGGCCTATTTCTCCTTCCTCGAAGTCATTCAATCCTACTCTGGAGCGTTGGGTTTTTTCCAACGTCAACATCAATCCGCTGGCCGCATTATCTCGAATTGTGAAAAAACATCCCTCAAGCAAGAGTGGCTTCCGCTGATGGCCCGAGGGAAACGTAAAGTCGGTGTTAGCATTTCTCATTTGAGAGCTCCCTCTACACCTTGCATTGAAGCTCTTCCTAAGGAGGGCGGCTGGTCTTTAAAAGGGCATGTTTCATGGGTGAGCGGCTACCGTCTGTTTGATTGGTTAATCATGGGATTTTTCTGCCCTCAAGAGGGATTGGAAGGAATGGGTCTTTTCCCTTTTAAAAAAGCACGAACATTTAAGGTTTCTAAAGTATTGGATACAATTGCTTTAGGTTCGATGCGCACTCTCTCTGTCGAGCTGAAAGATCATTTTCTCCCTGAAAGCCATCTCATCTCTTTAAAGCCGATCGGATCATTCGGAGATTCTTCAAATCCGCTGGATGTTCACTTTGTCAACCTCTCTGCTTTGGCGCTAGGCTTTTTACGGGACATAGAAGCTCCCGTGCTACAGGAAGCGTATGAAGCATGCCGCGAGGCTTATTTGGAAAAGGGCGCTGACGAATCGCTATATGCGGAGATGAATCGGATCGCAACTCATCTCTCACATATCGCCCGTTTTTCCGGTGGGACGCGCTATGTGATTTGTCCTAATTCTGTTGAGAGGCGCTGTCGGGAGTTGATGCTCTTTAGCGTCATCCTTCCATCAAAAAATGTCAGAGAAGCCTGTCTGAAGTATCTTTTGCAGTGAGAAAAAAAGCTCTTTTTACGTCGCTGCTGATCTTTTTTTTCTCTATGGTCGGCTATAGTTTAACTATTTTATTTACCCCCCTTTTCATTACCCCCGATCCTGCTTTTGTGAATCCGGAACTTTCTCTTTCTATTCGAACAATTCTTTTAGGGTTGGTGATGTTTCTTTACCCTTTTGGACAGTTTTGCAGTTCCCCGATACTGGGAGCCCTCTCGGATAGCTACGGACGCCGTTTACTTCTGATTCTTTCGGTTGCCGTAATGGTTATCGCTTACGGTTTAATAGCTTGGGCTCTGCAGATAAAGGTTCTCTATTTTTTGATGGCCGCTCTCTTTCTTGCGGGCCTCTCAGGGGGAAATGTCGTTATCGCATTCAGCGTCGTTGCCGATCTTATCGAGGATAAAGAGAGGGGGCGTTTTTTTGGCTACATCTACCTTTTCCGCTCCCTGGGATATCTCTTAGGGCCTTTGATCGGAGGAAAATTAGCCGACCATCGCCTCGTCCCCTGGTTTGACATCGCCACACCCTTCTGGGCTGTCTTTTTTCTTTTATTAATCTGCTTCATTTGGATGCTTTTAGCCTTTCCTGAAACTCTTAAATCGGAAAATTGGGAAAAACTCCACATTTTTCAGGCATTTACAAACATCAAGAGTATCTTTACGGCGCAGCATCTCAGGTTTTATTTTCTGATCAATTTTTTGGTCTACCTATCGATCTATGGTTTTTTCCGCGGTTTCCCGATCTACCTCGTAGACAAGTTCTCTCTCAACATCTCGAAGCTCTCCGAGTTTATCGCACTTCAAAACCTCCCGATTATTCTTGTTTTTCTCTTTCTTTCAGGGTGGATCAGTAAACGGATGACCTTTCGGTCGGCTTTAACGATCGGAGCGCTCTCTTCAGGAATCTTTATGCTGACGCTCATCCTTCCTAACGAACCAAATGAAATCTGGCTTCCTCTTTTTTTCACCACCGGAAGTTTTGCTCTGGCATTGCCTGGGACGAATGCTCTTCTCTCCTCCCTGGCAAGTAAAAAAGAGCAAGGAAGGGTGCTGGGAAATAATCAGTCTCTACAAGTTCTTGGCGAAGCCCTCTCAGCCCTGGCGGCAGGTTTAATCTCCTCAATCTTTATCAAGCTTTCGATTATCAGCTTTGGCGTCCTGATCATCTTGGCAGCTATCCTGCTGACTTTTATCAAATCGACTCCGCGAAAAGTCAAGCCCGGGGCTTTCACGCAGGTCAAAATGTAAATTTTTCAACTGATTCTGCTATACCAGGTTGCTATAAGAATGGCGCGCTAGAGAGATGCCTATTCTATTCCAAGAGCTTTGACCGATTCAGAAAATTCTCCTCCAGATTAGGGTTATGATAACCCTCCCATTTTTGAACACCGCTTACGAAGATTGAGGGGGGAAGGGGTTTTTCTCTGACGGTATTCATTAACAGGTTGTGCAACTTTGAGATCTGAAAGGAAATCTCCTGCATTCTCTTCGATAAATGTGTTAACTCGCGCTGTAGATCAGGATGGGTTTCCAGTGCGAGGCTTTTGTCATGATAAAGCGCTAATATTTTTTGGTACTCCTTCTTATAGGCGAGAAGGTGAGGGAAGAAGGGGGAGTCATAGCTCTCCATAGCCTTTTGTAAATAGCTGTGGTTGCCGGTGAAGCAGACTTTGATTTCGCTCAACATCCAAGTCTCGAATTTTTTAGGAAGGAAAGTCCAACTCTTTTCAAGGCGGGATATCGAATCCTGTTGTAATGCAGATAATGTCATAAAATAGGCCTGAAAATTGCCTGAGAGATAAAAAAACTGGGCGAGCTTTATCGCCCGCTTGATGACGAGTCCTCTTTCTCTGGGGTCGGAAGGGGTAAGGATTTCATCTATAAGCCAATTTGAGTAGGCGTCGAAGAGGGGGTAATAGGGGGGAAGGATCTCTTTTTCACTGCGTAGATATTGCTGCAAGAGGTTTGCATCAGTCACGGCAAAGGTCTTTTTAAAAAATAAGTCGAGCAGCGCCATCTCCTCTTTGAACTGCTTCTTGCCCATTTGGTAGATAGGAAATCTTTCCGTTTGCGCGGTCTTATCCTCTACGACCGGCCTTTCGTTCCATGGATAGATCGAAGAGGATACGGAGATTTTGGGAGTAGGGTTCACCATAAATAGAAAAAAATAATTTTAAATTAAATTTGTGTAAAGAACAAAGAGGGGGAAGAAGAAAATGAAAAGGGGAATAGGTAGCGACCCTTTGGGTGCGCATCAGCAAAATTTTTTTATTTACGCAAGAGAGGCTATCGGGTTTTCCACAAGGATATCCAAAGAAAAATTCCCGTCCCATCTGGGGGTAAAGATTATATAAATTATTGAATATGAAGAGTTTCTGGTGTATAATTAAGACGTAGGGGGAGGAGAGCCATGAGTAAATTTCTACGATCGCGCCACGTTCCTCTTGTCAAAGAAGAGACTGAAGCCCTTGGGGAAGAGTTTAAGCGTTTTTTAGATGATGTAGAAGAAGTGGGTTCCGTGCTCCGCGCCCTTCGCAAAAAAAAAGGGTGGTCTTTGACAGACCTTGCCCATAAGGCAGGGTTGGAAAAGTCACACTTGGAAGCTTTTGAGAAGGGAGAGCAGCCTATACCCGAGCGGCTAGCCAAGCGTTTTGCGAAGATATTCAACGTTTCGATTCGTCTCTTTCTGTAGACAATTTTTCTCGCCATGAGCGAGTTTTTTTCAGTAGGTTTCAAGGGGCATGCGATTTTTATCGCACGCCCTTTTTCTTGCTTGAATTGGGCGATTTAGCCATAAAAAAAAGATATGGAATACGTAGAGATACCGCGTCTGGGCAAGAAGGTTTGTCGCGTAGGATTGGGAACCTGGGCGATTGGAGGATGGCTATGGGGAGGGAGTGATGAGCAAGAGTCGATTTGGACAATCCTCCGTTCTCTCGATTGTGGAATCAATTTAATCGATACAGCCCCTGTCTATGGATTTGGACGTTCCGAAGAAATTGTTGGAAAGGCTCTTAAAGCTTATGGAAATCGCGATGAGGTCTGCATTGCAACTAAAGCGGGCATAAATTGGACAGGAGCCAAGCCGTTTCGCGAATCGAGTAAGGAGAGGATACTTGTAGAGATCGATCTCTCTCTAAAACGTCTAGGTGTCGAGCGGATTGATCTCTACCAAATCCATTGGCCCGATCCTCAAACTCCCTTTGAAGAGAGCGCTGAAGCGATGCAGCATTTACTAAGGGAAGGAAAAATCGGAGCAATTCGCGTGAGCAATTTTACTGCTCCGATGATGGAAGAGTTCAGCTCTTTTGCTCCCTTGAGCACCCTGCAACCGCCCTATAACCTTTTTGAGAGGGAAATCGAAAAAAGCGAGATTCCCTATTGTCGTAAAAATGGCGTTGCGGTTTTAGGGTACGGAGCGCTTTGCAGAGGGCTTCTAAGCGGTAGAATGCACGAAGGGAGACGATTTGAAGGCGATGACATTCGAAAAATCGATCCGAAATTTCAACAGCCGCGCTTTTCTCAATATCTCGATTGCGTCAAAAAGCTAGAGGTATGGGTCAGGGAAAAGCATGGAAAGACTCTTTTGGAGTTGGCCGTGAGGTGGATCTTCGATCAAGGCGTCGAGATCGCTCTCTGGGGTGCCCGCCGCCCAGATCAACTCAATGCTTTCGGAGGTGTTTGGAATTGGAAACTCAGCCAATCCGATAAAAAGGAGATCGATACGATCCTCTCAGAGAGCCTTATAAACCCCGTGGGCCCTGAGTTTATGGCTCCTCCGGAAGAGCGGAGAGCAATTAAAGCATGAGGAATATGAAAACATCATTTATTACGAAACAAAAACTTCCCCTTCTCTTAGAACCAAAGAAAAGTTGCACCTTTGAAGACTTTTTAAAATTGCTGGGAGACGAACATGAGAGGATCAACCAAGAAATTCTGAAATACGGGGGTCTCCTCTTTCGAGGTTTTCCCGTCGATGGAGCTGACCAATTCAACCAGGTGATCAATGCGCTGGGCTTCGGTAAACCGGTCAAGTATATCGGCGGAGACACACCTCGGGATAAAGTAAAAGGTAGGGTCTATACCTCGACCGAAGCCCCCCCCTCGATTAAAATTCCTCTCCATAACGAGATGAGTTATATCAATAACTATCCCCGCCATATCTATTTTCACTGTGTCACTCCTTCAGAAACTGGAGGAGAGACGATTATCGGGGATGCACGTTCGATCTACCGCCGTATTCAACCGGAAGTACGAAAACGATTTTACGAGAAGCAACTCAGGTATATTTCAAATTTTTATGGAAAGAGCTGGATTCTCGATACGATCAATCGTTTCCAAAGAGCACATAAGACCTGGATGGACGCTTTTGAAACCCGCAGCAGGGAGAAAGTTGAACGTCTCTGCATAGAGAACGGATTTGGGTTTAAATGGAACAAAAACGATTGGCTTCAAGTAATTTATGAACGCCCTGCTGTGATCGAGCATGAAAAAACCGGAGAAAAGATCTGGTTTAACCAGGCGCATCTCTATGATTACAGCCCCCGGTTAATTGGAAGACTTAATTGGCTGGGTACTAAAGCTCTTTATTTTAAAAAAAATACCGTTATGCACGAAATGTTCTACGGTGACGGCTCTCCGATTGCCAGAAAAGACCTCTACCATGTCATGGATGTACTTGATCAGGAGACGATCCGCTTTCCCTGGAAAAAGGGGGATGTGATGGTTCTTGACAATGTGCTCGCGATGCATGGAAGGGCGCCTTTTACCGGAAAAAGACGCATCCTTGCCTCTTTAACAAGTTGATTAAGAATCTTTTCCTTGCTTCTTTAGTTATTTGTCCTTACAATTTTTGTTTTAAGGAGGAATATGAGTGTCAAATCAGGCTCGGGGGGTAGTAGCATACCGAATATCTATCCTGCCCCTGCTCACGAATCTAGAAGTATCTGTCTAAAGGCTTTCGTGATTTCCGTCATTTTTTTAGGTGCGATCGCTCTCGTAACTGGGGTTTTGGCTCTACTGGCTTCGCAGGGGACGCTCGCTTCCGGCTTAAATAGCGTCTCAAAACTTTCCCATATCGGCATAGTCAATAGTTCTTTAATGATCGCAGGTGGAGCGATTGTCTTTATGATGGGCCTGGCCGCTTGGACATGTCATCTGCGTAAAACGCAGATTCAGCAGCATTAGTCTTCACATTATTTCGTATAGAACTCGACAATTTTATTCAACTCGACTAGAGCTTGGTCCAGTTGTTCTTTTGATTGTGCTAACGCAGCCTCACTATCTGGTGATCTATAGCAGAATCAGTTGAAAAATTTACATTTTGACCTGCGTGAAAGCCCCGTGATTGACCGATCATAAGTGAACCCATATTTCTAATATATTCTAATAGATTGAAAATTTTACATATTGAAAACATAATCTATCGCCTCTCCTAGAGTTTTATAGTGATTGATCACAGATCTGACTTTCTTT
>JAFIGI010000036.1 GCA_020831465.1 Chlamydiales bacterium | reverse complement strand
CCACTTGATCGAGAACTTTTTTGCTAAGTTGAAACAATACAGAGCTATTGCAACACGTTACGATAAGACAGCAAGAAATTTTCTGGCGGCTATCTATTTAGCTGCAGCAGTCATATGGTTAAATTGACGACACGCCCTAGTGTAAAAGAGAGCAAAAAAAATGAAAAATGTGGCTCTTTAGGCGTTAGAAGATTTTTTGATTAAGTGAATGTTTATAGCGTCATAGCGGAATATTAAATTGCGCTGCGATGGTAAGAGCATCAGGGCTACAGCTTGATGAAATCTCGATCGAGCATTTTCTATAAGGGGTTGTAAAGACGACATTACTCAAAATTCCGATAGCCGCACCTGCAACAACATCTCTCATCCAGTGTTTTTTCGCATCTATGCGGCTGACTCCCACCAAACCCGCAGCAGCATATGCAAAGACGCCATAATTCCATCCATAGCGCCGCTGTACGAATGCAGCTCCAGCAAAAGCGCCAGCCGTATGGCCACTGGGAAAAGAGTCTTTTCCTCCATTAGGCCTTCTAGCATCTATCCAATGCTTCATTACCGCAACACTACCCACACTCGTTCCATATGCAGCCAGACCCTGAAGATGGCCTTCCAAATCATTATTGAGAAAAGTCATAAGAAGAGCTGAGAGAGGTATCGCATATTCACCGATATCCCCATATTTTTCAAATCCCGATGCGCGAAGTTCGCAAAGAGAAAAGTTTAGGAAAAATAGAACAAGAAAAAACTTCTTCATCTGATATTCTTAAACGGGATTAACACCTTCCTGAATATTAAAATACTGCCCATGCAAGCCGGCAGGAATATAATGCGGCGCTTCGGCGCGCCCTATCTCCTCAAAATTCTTCGCATTCAAGACAGGCAAAAAAGATGTATGCTGAAGTGTATCCTGAACAACCGTCAGAACAACGCCTTCATCCTCCTCAGATGCGCCCGGAAGAGAAATAAATAGAGGTTCTCCGGGACAGCATCCGGGTTGCTGCCATTCATGAACTTCCTTTGTCTCAACATTTACCTTATAAAGATTTCGGGGAGAACCATCTTCAGCTTCGCGAGGATCTGTAAGATAGAGATAACGATAAGGAAGTCCATCAAACTTATCGTTAATGCGTGGAAATTCCACTGATCTGTCAAGAAGTGTATCTTGAGCAATATCGCCTGTTTGAAGATTGAGGGTATATCGTTCAAGACGCGTAGGAGAAGGGGTGATATCAAAAGGCTTATCTTGCGAGTAGGGTCTAAAGTAAGACGCTACACCCATAACCATGCTTGAATCAGCATACCAGACCAAATCGAGAAAAATCTGCCCATCTTTTTCAAATGCATTCCCATGATGAAAGGCGAAAAAAGAGTTAGTTTTGTATTTACCAATCAACTTGCCTGTCGCGCGTTCTACAACGGTAAACTGGGTGCCTCTCTCTGGACACCATAAAAAGTTTTTTATAAAAGCCTGGTTTTTAGTAATAAAGTCGAGGGGTTTGACCTTAAAAGGAAACTCGGTAAAGATCACATAGTTATCCGTGACGGCAAAGGTATGCATATAGGAGGGTTCTTCCACAGGAATGCGTGCTATCACCTCCCTTTCACTCAAACCATCTTTAATCCAATAGAGAATATATTCGCTGCTTCGTCCATATTGAATGAGATAATTTAAAGTTTCTTTGCGGATGCTATCATGATGAGGATGGGCGGACTCCCAGCATTTCCCATGGGGCAGTTGATCCTTATAATTCAAGACTCCTAAGGTTTCAAGAGTGTGAGGCTCGAATGCAACAGGCAAAGGAACTTCAGTTAGAGCCGCATAAGTGTTGGCCAGTTTAACGACATTGACGTTGGCATTTTGAATCTCTTTACCTTTCTTCGGGATAAAAAAGGTAAAAAACCTCTTAAATAACGAGCGGCATGGGTCAGCAGCAAACCCGGTGTAATCCAGAGATTTTTTCTTAAAAACTGTTTTATAATCGTCAGATCTTAAAAACTTGTTCGAAAAACGCACCTCTCCATTGCTAAAACTAAACACATGTAGCATAGCCAATCCATCAAACCAATGCGCATTGGTTTTCCCATCAACATTGACATATACGGGGCCATTACGGATTAAACTCCCTGAAAGCCAACCGGGAATGACTCCTGAACTTACCAAGGGCCGGCTTGAAATCTCTTCTTCTAGTTCAGCGGAGACGGATTTCGACTTTTTAAAAAGAGCACACATTACAATACCCAAAAATCAATGAGGAGGAAAATTTCAAATTACGACAAATCAAGATTGCTGCCAAGGCATCCTAAAAGTAGATCAGGAGGAGAGCGGGACCTCGAAATCACTCAGCAGGTTTTTCAGCGATGGGTATCAGCAGGAAATGCAGCTCCTCTCTAAAAGATTTGGATGTGGGAGAGTTTACTGCTCCTCAAATTTTCTATAAGCGCACTCAAATTTTTTGGAAAATTGCTCAATCGTTGTTTTCCCGCGATGCTCGGGAGTCAATCTCTGTGTAAAAGCGACTTTGCCTTCGTTAAAAGCTCGATACATCTCAAGCATCAGATCAGTAGTTCCCGGTTTCATGCCGGAACCCAACATGCTCTTTTTCGCTTCATCATAGGATTGTTGGACGCACTCCAATTGCGGTTTTGCAATTGCTTCTCCAAGAATTTTCGTCACCTCTTTCAAGGGGGGTGAAGGTTCATGGGGTCCCGTAAATTCACAGACCGTCTCTTCTTTAAAATTCAATTGGTCTAAAAATTCGGCGACTTTAAAGCCTATATCGTCAGTAGATACCATTGGAATCGCCAGTTCAGGAGATAAGGGAGTTGCAAAACGCCCGGTCTCTCTGATAGCGGGAATTGACCAAAAGAAATTTTCCATAAAATAGGATGGACGGAAATGGAGGAGATTGAGATTTTTTACCGCATTGAGGCGTTCTTCTTGTCGATGTAAACTTTTAATCGGGCCTGTTCCTTCAGTCAGATCGGCTCCTACGCTGCTTAAGTTGACAAGGTAAGGCACGGAGCTATCCTCAATAGCCGTTTTGATAGCTGTGCCGACCCTCTCATGAAATCTCTCCAAATTTTCTTCTCCATACGATGGAGGAAGCAAAGCAAAAACGCCATCAGCTCCTTCAAACGCAGTTGCCAATTGGGCTTGATTATCAAAGTTACCAATGACGATAACCTCAGCGCCTTTTGACTTAAGGTGCTCGATCTTGTTGGGATTGCGGATAAGCGCTTTAACGTGATGTCCTTTTTCTAAAAGTTCCCCCAAAACCACATGCCCGATCTGACCTGAGGCGCCCATTACAACATAAGTTTTTTTACCCATAACTTCTCTATTTGTGTACTCATATAATTGAAGGTATATCATATTTTTCTTTCTTGAAAAGCAAATCGATTTTATTTATTCCGATTATATGAAAATCGAGCTCATCAGTTCTGCGCCATTTTTTTGCAAGCCCAACATAAAAAACACGCACAATGCTTTATGGCCGCTTCGCTAGCAGATTTCTTCGCCCATTATGGGCTGGCTGTACTCTATCTCTGGCTGCTTGTCGGCATTTTTATCGTTCCTATTCCGGAAGAGGTCGTAATGCTCACGGTGGGCATCCTGATCAGTCAAGGTGATTTTTCCGATTGGGCCTATCTTGTTGCCTGTGCAGGAAGCCTTTCAGGCGTGACACTCAGCTACTTTCTAGGCCATTTTTTGGGAAGAGTCCTTATTGTGAAATACGGAAAATGGATAGGGATATCTGAAAAGCACCTGGGTAAGGTGGAAAGCTTCTTTGCGCGCTACGGGCAATGGGGAGTCTCTGTTGGCTATTTTGTTCCCGGAACGAGACACCTTATGGGCGTTATGGCCGGAACAACGCATTTTGGAATAAAGAGATACGCTCTTTTCGCCTATCCTGGCGGCATCTTATGGGTCGTCCTATCGATCACGTTAGGCTATCTTGCCGGTGATTATTGGCTGGAAATTTTCCATCTCGCTGCGAAGTATTTTTACTACTTTGTTGTCATTTTTATTATAATTTTTGTTGTGGGTTTTCTCGTCTATCGTTATGGATACGATAAGTCTTCATCGGGGGAATAGGGTCAATCATTATGAGAATCTTAATCAGGGGAGCAACTGATTCTGCTATAACGCGAATAAATGGCATATCGAGTGGCATCGATTTCCTGAAGGGCACGGACTTCCCGAATTGGTAACCAAAGTGCCTCACATAGCTTTCCAGGTTGAGAATTTGGATGCGGAAATTCTTGGGTGTAAAATTCTTTTTGGTCCCTACACTCCTATCGAAGGTTTCCGTGTCGCAATGATCGAAGAGCAGGGCGTTCCAATCGAACTTGTCGAGACCGAACTTACTGATGAGCAGCTTGCCGCTCTTGAAAAAGAAAAACTGGGAAAAGCGTAAGAGAACTTAAATGCCTTCTCTCTCTTCCCGAACCATATTTTCAAGGGCGATCTTGGGGCAAATATGGTTGTCGATATAGTCGACAAGCCTTGAGACGACACCTCTTATTCGCTGTTCGGCCTCCGGATCCAAGCAGTTGCCGGCCTCGTCGAAAAGATGCTGAACATTTGCGACAGAGACAGGGCCCGGCAAAACGATTGCTCCAACATGTGAGCAGATGCTTCGAATCTGCTCGAGCGATTTAATCGCACCGATCGAACCGGCAGCTACGCCAAGCAAGGCAATCGGTTTTGTTGCTAAGACTGAAGGAAAACCCAGATTGTCGATGATCAATTTCATGACGCTCGAAATCCCTCCATGGTACTCAGGAGAGGCGATGATGATTCCGGTTGCACTCTTAACTTTCTCTTGGAGAGTCTCATGTGAGGAGTTTTCATAGGATAGCCCCGGCAAAGGTAGTGTCAAAGAGGCTGGGTCGATGATTTCGTAAGTGAGCAGAGGCTTTCGTTTTTCAAGTTCATCATTCAAAAAACGGACGGCGCGCATCGTGTAATTGCCCGGCCGCACACTTCCTGCGATCACAACTATATGTTTCACAATCATTTCCCTTCACTGTAAGAATTGTTGTTCGAAAGATCTACATTGCCGACCTCAAGAGAGATAAGGACGGCTTTCAAATCCCCTTTAGCTCTGACCGGCGATAGGGTGATAACGGCTGTTGTCCATGAAGAGGGATTGAGTTTGCCCGGAACCTCGACCGATCGTTTAATCCATTCATTAGAAGAGCGCCAAGCAAAGTTGATCGTCAACCCGGTAAAGGTCGCATACAAAGGATTACCGATATGCACTTTTGCATGATACCCGTTGCCTTTAGAAACGACATCCGTGACCTTTAAATAAAGATTTCCCGCGTTTGTGTTAATTTTATCAATGGAAGTCTCTTTTGACAAATCGAAGAAGGAGACCCTGTCTTCTGAAATGATAATCTCGGTTTTAAGGTTTGCCACCGCTTCAGAATTTTTACGAACTCTTTCTTCAAGGTCATGAATGTCAGCTGAATAGAGAGGGGAGAGCGCTACTGCCATTAAAAAGAAAAGAAGCGCCCCGGCTTTTTTCATAAGAGTTTTCTCCCGGCTTTTTCCTGAAGATACCTATGCAAAAACTATGCCAACTGATCCTGCTATAGACCCTTTCCTTCTGATTTAGGGAAACCGCAAAGAAAATCCCGAATTCTAAAAAATTTCTTTGATAAAGATCTTGTTAATATAAATTTTTTTTTGCATAGTTTTCCCAAAAGGGGGTTGAGATGGCTGTAAATTGGTCAAACTCCGTTGATTCTAGATCCAGATATACAAATAGCGTCAGCGGCAAGCATGGCTTTACATATGTGAACTTGCACTTTACCTGTGAAATTATCGGTGTAAACGAGAACGCGTCGAGCGAAGGGACGCATAAAGCGGCGCTCAATGCAATAGATGAGTGGATTCGGTTTTTAAAGGGGAAAAAAAATGAAGTTGCGAATGAAATGCTAGAAAGGGGGGCTAGCGGACAAAAAACCTTTAAAAGGACGAAGTCCGCACTTGTGCTTAAAAAAGCTTATCAAAAGTCAAAAACTCCCAACAATCTTGAGTCAAAGCCGCCCAGGGGGATAGGCGAAGCGACAGCTGAATTTCTCAAAAATGCGATCGCTTTTTTAACTCCTCACCTCCCAAACCTAGTTGGTATCTATCGCGAGAGCTCAGCAGGAACTGTGCTTGATGCTGCTTTAAAAAAATATCGAGAGTTAAAAGGGAGAAAAGCGCTGAAGGATTCCTCGCTTCAGGAGATTCTCAATGAATTGAAAGTTTCCGATTCTGTAGGCCCCACTCTATGCGCAAATCTGCTTAAAGCTGTTATCAGACATGAAAATGGTCTGATTTCTCTGTCCGAGTATAAGGAGCATCTGGAAAAAGTTGACTTGGATCAAGAGGAAGAAGTTATCAATGCCCTTCAAGCTCTCTTCCTAAACCTCCACCCTGAAAACCGGGAGTTGTTGATCTCCTTACTATTCCATTTTCGTCGGGTAGCCGAAGCCTCGAAAACGAACAAGATGGACGCGCACAACCTGGGTATTGTATTTGCTCCCGTTCTTATCGAAAGCCCGAAAAGCACTGATGGACTTACCTTACTCAACATGCAACAAAAATTTGCCTCGTTCTTGGAGTTTAGCATTCAGAAGACCGAATTGTCTCAAAGCACCCATTGGCTACAGGTCACGTGAGCCTATCGGGAGCAAGCATGACAAAGCACGTTGCCCCTCCCATTAGCAGAGAAAAGAGGAGCGCTTTCATACGCATCGGCGCTGCAGCTGATCCCAACAAGTAAAACCATTCTCCGGCGATAATCACGAACCCAACCATGAAGAGAAGAAATCTCATGGTTAAAGCCAAGGTTGCGATTTTGAGCGCGGACGGCGCTTTTTTTAACAAAAAATAGGCGCCGGCGAAGCACATGGCCGCCGTAAGGGCCTCCCAAACAATGATGGCAATATATAGCAGAATCAGTTGAAAAATTTACATTTTCACCGCGTCAAAGCTCCCGGGCTTGACCGATCATAAGTGAACCAATATTAGAAATATGGGTTCACTTATGATCGGTCAATCACGGGGCTTTCACGCAGGTCAAAATGTA